>NZ_JBEYVJ010000082.1:0-27798 GCF_040643935.1 Kitasatospora sp. NPDC047058
GCCCGCGGCCGCCGCCGGGGCCGGGGACCCACCCGGTGACGGACGGCTGGTGGTCTCCTACACGCCGGGCCGAACGGACACGGACCGTCAGGTCGCGCCGGACGTGATGTCCGGCGCCCCCTCGGGCGTTGTACGGGGCTCGGGTGGAAGGCCCCTCGGTCAGTTCTTCTTGTCCTTGGTGCCCCACGGCATGCCGGCCAGCGCGGCGATCACCACGAAGGCCCCGATCGGGAGCAGCACGAACAGGCCGAGGGTCTGGGCGACGCTCAGGCCACTACCCGGGTCGTCGCCGTCGTCCCGGGTGAGGGCCATGGCGGGCGACGACAGCAGCATCATCAGCGTGACCGTTGCGGTGACCGCGCCGGCTCGCAAAGCGTTCCTCTTGTCCACGCTGCCCAACTTACCCGCCGCTTACGTCACCGCGCTCGGCGGGGTCGCCCTTTCGGGCCGCCCTGACCTCGGGCGCCGCCGCCAGCACGTCGGCCAGTGCAGGGCCGGCCGGGGCCGCGGCGATCACGTCCAGCGTCACCGGCTTCCCCGTGCCGTCGGCGACCGGCAGCCGCCAGTTCGGGTACTGGTCCCAGGTGCCGGGCAGGTTCTGCGGCCGCGGATCGCCCACCAGGTCCGGCAGCCAGACGCCGACCAGCTCGGCCGGGGTCGCCCGCAGGAACCGGTACAGCGCCCGCGCGGAGAGCGGCTCACCCTCCGCAAGCAGACCGAGCCGCGTCAGCTCCGCCCGCCAGTCGGCCAGCTCGGCCGCCGCCTCCGTCTGCTCCTCGCCGAGCGAGCGGGCCAGCAGGCCCAGCCGGTGGCGCAGCTCGACGTGCTCGCCGGAGAGGCGGGCCGCCGTGCTCGGCAGGTCGTGGGTGGTCAGGGTGGCCAGGCTGCCCGGCCGCCAGCGCTCCGGCGCCAGGATCTCGCCCTTGGCCTGCCAGTCCCGCTCGAACCAGAGCACGGACGTCCCCAGGATGCCCCGCACGGCCAGTTCCTCGCGCACCCCCGGCTCGACCGTGCCCAGGTCCTCGCCGATCACCGCCGTGCCCGCCCGGTGCGCCTCCAGCGCCAGCACGCCCAGCATCGCCTCGGCGTCGTAACGGACGTACGCGCCCTCCGTCGGCTCGTGCCCGACCGGGACCCACCAGAGCCGGAACAGGCCCATCACGTGGTCGATCCGGATCGCGCCCGCGTGCCGGGCCGCCGAACGGAGCAGCTCCGCGTACGGCGCGTAGCCGGCCGCCGCCAGCGCGTCCGGCCGCCAGGGCGGCAGGCCCCAGTCCTGGCCGTGGGCGTTGAAGGCGTCCGGCGGGGCGCCCACCGAGATGCCGGTGGCGAGCACGTCCTGCAGCGCCCAGGCGTCCGCACCGTCCGGGTGCGCGCCGACGGCGAGGTCGTGGATCAGGCCGACCGGCATGCCCGCGGTGCGGGCCGCGTGCTGGGCGTGGGCCAGCTGCTGGTCCACCTGCCAGGCCAGCCAGCGGTGGAACTCGACGCCCTCCCCCAGCTCCTTCGCCGCCAGGGTGACGTGCGGGCTGTCCGGGTGGCGCAGGCCCTTCGGCCAGGCGTGCCAGTCCGCGCCGTGCGCCTCGGCGAGCGCGTTCCACAGCGCGTAGCGCTCCAGCCAGGTGCCCTCCCGGTGCTTGAACGCCCGGTACGCCGCCTCCCGCCCGGCCCCGCGCGGCACCTCGTACAGCAGCTCCAGTGCCCGGCGCTTCAGCCCCCACACGGCGTCCCGGTCGATCAGGCCGTCGTGCCCCAGCACCTCCGCGCGCAGCCGGGCGGCCCGGCGGCCCAGCTCCTCCGCCTCGGCGCGCTGCTCGCCCGTCAGGTACGCGTACTCGGGCACCGCTTCGACCCGCAGGTGCACGGGGTCGGCGAAGCGGCGGGAGGACGGGCGGTAGGGGGACGGGTCGGAGGGGGTCGCGGGGAGGGCGGCGTGGAGCGGGTTGATCTGGGCGAACCCGGCACCGAGGCTCGCGGCCCACTGGGTGAGCTCGGCGAGGTCCCCGAGGTCGCCCATGCCCCAGGAGCGGTCGGAGAGGACGGAGTACAGCTGGGCGAGGAAGCCCCAACTGCGGCCGGGCAGCTGCGGGAGACGCTCGGGGGCGACGATCAGGTGGGCCCGCTCCTCCTTCTCGCCCGTCACCGCCCGCAGGGCGTGCCGCCCCAGCGGCAGATCCGCCGGCAGCCAGTGCGAGTGCCCGCGCGGCAGCTCCCAGACGCCGCCGCCCTCCAGCTCCACCGCGAGCCGCGCGTCCGCCGGCACGTCCAGCGCCGTCCGCCGCCCCTGCCGCACGACGACCGTCGGCGGCAGCAACCTGGCGCGCTGCGCCACCCGGTGACGCTCCAACGCCTCCCGCACCGCGTCCGGCGTCCCCGCCTCCACCCCCAACGCGGCCAGCACCGCCACCAACGTCCGCGCCGAAGGCCGGTACGACGCCTCCACCCCGTACGCCTGCGCCAGCGCCACCAGTTCGGCAGGCGGCGCCGGCGCATCCTGCGCGGGCACCTCCAGGCCCTCGGCCCCGTCACGATCGAGATAAGCGGCCACTCGCGGCTCCTGCGAAGTCTCGGCAACACCCGGTCAGAACAGCCACAGTCCTACCCGCGTGACGGCCCGGTGACTCGCTGCGACACGACGGCGGGGCCCGCCGATGAGCGGGCCCCGCAGTTTCCCTTCGTCTGTCCGGGCGCTCCGGGCGCTCCGGCCGTCAGGCGTACGGGTTGACCGAGAACTCCGGACGCTCACTCGGGAAGTCGTCCGGGAAGAGGTCCAGCCGCACCGCGCCGGAGAGCAGCGCCAACAGCACCCCGGTGGAGCGCATCGGCAGCCGGGCGAACCGCAGCCGGCCGGCCTGGACGGCGAGCGTCGGCCAGTCGTCCGGCTCGCCGACGGGCAGCCAGAACAGCATGTCGGCGTTGTCGGTCACCGCCCACTGCACCAGGTCGTCCGTGGTCAGGCCGTCCCCGGCGAGCAGAGCCGGGAGAGTGGGCTCGGGATAGTCCCGCAGGAGCCGGCGGGTCTCCCGCGTCCTCTCGACGAGGTCCAGCCCCGGCCGCGCCGAGCCCTCCGCGTAGACCCAGAGGAACTCGTCGAAACAGCCCGGCCCGTAGGCGTCGATCAGCGCACGGTGGCTCGACGGGACCGCGAACCCCGCCGGACCCGTCGACCCGACCTCTGCCCCCCGTTTGGGCGGCGGGCAGAGGGCCGCCAGGCCCTGCAACTCGTCCACCGTCCACCTCGCAGATCGGAGAGCGTCCTCGTGCATGACCAACCACAGCCGACAGCCGGGCTCGTGATGTCACACCACGTCGATCTCGGCCCCGACGGCCACCAACCAGCACTACCACCCCGCGACCACCCGCTGCCTGGGCCTGCCCGACCGGAACGCGGCGCCGCCATCCAGGCGACCATGGCTCAGGCACAGCCTACGGCCGTGGAACTGCTCAAGAAGCGAGGAGGTCCGAGACTACCTTCAGGTCCTCCATGGGCAGCGGGACTGATCCCCCCGGATTACGTGAGCTTGACGGTGCATCACAGATGGTCACTCCGTCCTTGCCGGTGTGCCAGCGCGCGGGATCCCATTGAAGGCTTTCCGAAGCGATCAGCTCGGCCAGTTCCTCCACATCCTCGGCGCCTCCTGTATGACGTAGCGCCTCCACAAGGAAAGCGATACCCGCGGGGGTCTCCGCTTCGACATCACCGAGCATCGGCGCCAGCAGAAGCATGCGCTTCGCTCGTTCGGCAGGGGTAAAACCAAAATCGGATACGACGGAAATCTCTCGCCAAGTAATCCCCGGGCCCTGATAGTCCCCCTCGAGTGCAGCGATCCGAATACAGTCTCGACCAGGCTCCGGGGCGAGCAGATAGTCAACGCCCGCGTCGTCTGCAAAGTTACGGAAGACCACAACCAGTCTCGCACCACCGGAAGTGCCGATCTCGAAAGCCAGCCACGCATCCGCCGCGACAAAAAAGCCTGCATGCTCCGCACGTTGTGAAGGCTCACGCCCCACACTCGCGTAACCAGGTCCTCATCCTCAACCGACTGACTCAGGTAGTACGCCGCCCAGAATCCGGGTTCCGCCATGAGAGCGGTGCCGTCGAACATCAGACGTTCCGCATCGACGCCATCCGGGAACCTATCCGCATAACCCCTAAGCATTCCCCCACTCCTCCTGATCACCAAGTGCGCCAAAACATTCTAGAGCCAGTCTTGCCATCGAGTGCATTGAGTACCGAGCCTCTTGGCGGGGCGTCTGCGTGGGGTGATTTCTACTGCACGGATCACTGAGCAAGAGCGCCAAAAAAGCGCGTAGCCCGCACTCGTCCTTGAAGTACCAACCCCTTGATGTTCAAGGTCGCCGGTAGTCGGATCTCCCGGACGTGAGATTTCTCCGAAACGGCCCTGCTGCCGGCGGGTATCTCACATTCCGCCTTGGCCACAGAAAGAACCGGATAATCAACTCCCCACCTACTAAAAAGGCGGCTCGTCAACTGATCCCCGATTTTTCTGCGACTCATGAACCCCCCTACACTCCCCGGAGGAGAGCAGATCACTATGCGATTCAATCAACGTGAACCCCCGCCCCCAAGCATTCAATGCCTCGGAGGCCAAACTTCTATGCCATTCACTGGAGCTCTGCGCTAGAATATTCTCCACCAAAGGAGTCAGTCTCCCGCGATGCATCGCCAATGCCGGGGACTCCAAAAATCGAACGGCGACAACAAGAGCCGCCTCCACCACCCTCAAATCAGGATCATTAAAGTAGGAAGAAATGCCCGGAAAAGCTTCCGGGTAAATACTCCTAATATCCATGAAGTTGGAAAATGGCTCGGTCGGCGAATATTTTCCCCACTCTCGAATGCGCTGCTCCTGACCAACGCTGACGTCAAAGGCCACGTCGGCTAGCCATGTAAGAAGTTTGCCTCGAAGTGGGAATTTCCCCTCTTCCCACGGAGGGGCAAGTGCGGCTCGACTTGGCCAGTCACCCAAAAGCGCGGCAACATATCTGAAAGCTGGCACGGTTGCAGAATACACCACGCCATCATTGAGAAGAGTGCTATAAAGGTAATTGAGTGAAGTCGTTACCGCCGAAAAGTCACCCGACGCCAAGTCGCACAGCCTGGCCGGAGTATCCGGGAAGGCCAAGCCATCAGCATTTTCGAGATTGGCCCAATCAGTGAGATCAATGATCGCATATGGATTCAAATTATCGCCGTTCATATTCATAGCACCACCATAGTGACCTAAGGAAAGCAGCCAAGGCGCGCAGCAGGGACCGCGCCTTGGCAAATCATCAGAAGGGCACCTCACTGAAAACTTGGCCGCGCTGAGATCGAACCGCTAGCGACGAATTCGCCCGCAGCATTCCTGCCACGTTTTGCCCACAGAAACTGCATGGCCCGCCAGGCTTTGGAACCATCAGACGGCCAACCAAACCCTCACTCCCGGATCCCGACTGCCTAGCCAGAATCCTCATTATAGTGGCAGCCTGAACCTCAACATGTGAGCCGAAAAACTTACCGCCGCCGGGGCTCGCCGCAGCAGGAATCTCCTTCATGTTGGCCCTGATCAATGGATGGAGCCTATCGGAAGATAGGTCAAACTCTCCGTGTCCCTTAATCCAAAGGTATCCACCGGTAGCAACGTCCGGCCTGCTGGAATGTGCGGCATTCTCCGATGCTCTGGCATGCGCCCGTTCATCCGCAGTGGGGCAGTTGTGAACGAGTACTGAAGTCCCGCCAGCTACCACATAGTACGTGTGCTACGCGGCCCCTCTCCACCTGCTTTCTCGCAGGCCAACGGTGGTTTGACGGTCCGTCGGTGTTCGTGGATGTGCGCTGAAGTCCGTGGTTGTTGCCGTCGCTACTGCCGTCAGAGGTGTAGACCAGTCGTGCCATTGTCGGCCGCGCGCGTGATCCTACTGCCAGGCTCCGGGCTCGGCGTGGACGATGGTGCGCATGGTTTGCTCGTACGACTGGTGGCCGGTCTGGGCGCAGTGTCCGGCGATCCAGCGTGTCAGGTCCTTGGGGGTGTGCAGTTCGCCGGAGGCGGCAGCGCAGTCCTGTTCGTCGCCGGTGACGCAGAGCGCCTCGAAGGTCGGCAGGGCCATGGGGTCGGTCGCGGTGGTCACGTGGTACTCGCGGAAGCGGTAGCGGGTGGTCTTGCCCATCAGCCTTCCCCGTTCTCGTCAAGGGGGCCGGCGTTCGCGGGTTCACCCTCCTGGGCCGCCTCCTCCTGCGGCGCCGGGATGCGTTCTCCGCGCGACTCGGCGACCCTGAGCGCGTCCGACAGGGCCTCGGTCAGCCGGCAGGCGAGCCATCGGCATTCGATGGCCGACTGTGCCTTGGTGCCGGGGGCCAGGATGCCCCGGGCGTACTCCAGTAGCTCTTGGCCCATGCCGAGCTGGACGGTTTCGATGCCGTCGGCGAGCGTCGAGATGTAGCCCTTGCCGTCGGTGCTCAGGTAGCAGGGGCGTCCGTCCTCGGTGGTCCATGGCAGTAGGCGGGGTCCCGCTATGCCCGACGCCGCTTCGTGCAACTCCCTGCGGCGCAGACGGTCCGCGTCGCTCCTCGGCATGCCCATGGTGGATCTCCGGCCTCGGTCGCTGGAACCGGACACGGCGACCGTAACGACATGACTGCACGTCAATCCACGGACCCAGAACGGCAGATCTCAACGCAAGGCCCGCGAACTGCCACGCTACGTAGCAGCTATCCGACGACGCCCAGGTAGCCGGCCATCTCGCGCATGTCGCTGGTCAACGTGCGCTTGCGCTTGCTCAGGATCTCCTGCATGGTCTCGGCCGCCGAGTTCTGGTGCCTCAGCCACTCGGGGGCGGCTTCACGAGCACGGGTCAGCTCGTCCATCGCCGCCGACAGGTCTCCGGTTCGCGTGTGGGCGCGCGCCATGTCCAGGGTGAAGCGGTTCCCGTCGTTCGTGCTGGGCCTGCCCAGGCGCTTCCACGCCTTCGGCGACAGCTCAACCTCTTCACCCGCCTTGCGCACCACGGCGCGGGCGTCCCCGACGACCATGGAGTCTTCGAGTGCCTTGATGGCGGCGGTCACCGGTCCGAAGACGGACCAGTGCCGGGAGACGTTGCGGTGTGCCGTGCCGACGGCGGTTGCCGCCACCCGCGCCGCCCGGCGGTACTCCTTGGCCTCGTCCGGGCGGTTGTTGCGTGCCGCCGCGGCTGCGGCCTCCATGGCCAGCCCTCCCCACACCGCGTAGTGGTCCGGTTCGGCACCGGTGATCTTCGGCTCCAGTACGCCCATACTCTGGGCGGCGATGCGTTCCGCCTCCTCCAGCCGGCCTTGCCGCACCAGCAGCCAGCACATGCAGCCGACTCCGGAACCGGCCGCGAGCATGTCCCCACCCTCCCGCGCGTCCGCGATGGCGCCGCGCAGGGCCGTGTAGGCGATGTCGTACTGCCTCACCTGCGTGAGGTACGTGCCGGCCAGGCGCAACGCCTCGGCGCGGGCGAGCAGGGCTTGCCGGTGCTCTTCTCCGCTGTCGTAGTGGGCAACGGCCCGCGCGGCATCCCGCAACAGGCCGGGTAGTTGAGCGGCAACGCTCTTGTAGCTGTCGGAGAAGTACAGCACCCGCGCGTCTCGAACCGTTCGAGCGTAGGCCCGCAGGTTCGGTTCCTCGCCCACGGCTTCGGCGTCCTGGTCCACGAGCCCCACCGCCGGGGTGAGCGCGGCGCGAAGCTGGATGAGGTTGAGCCGGTTCGGCTCCTCCGCCCGTCCCACGGGCTCCGGCGCGTCGGACGCGACGAGTGCCGCCGTGGGGATGCCCAGAGCGCGGGCCAGAGTGTGAAGCGTCTCCATGCGGACCGTTCCGCCCTGCTCGACCTTCCGGACGGTCGCCGGGGACAGGCCCGCTGCGTGGGCAAGTTCCTCCTGGCTCATCCCGGCGCGGCGCCGGTACTTGCGTACGTTGTCCGCGAGTTCCATCGTCATCTGCTCACCACCTCCAGCGCCACGGTACGCCTGGTGGGCGAACTGACCGGGCTCTGTGGGCAGATACCCACCCGGGACGGTGACCCACCGCCACGCGCGGCGTCGGGCACGCGGTTGACTGGAACGGCGCGGCGCCGGAGCCTTCGGCAGGCTGGGGGCCTGAGCGGGGCGGGTCCCTCGTCGGTCGGGCAGCTCCGCCGGACCAGGGTTCTCCGAGGGCCGCCAAGGCTCACACCGTGACGCTGGCGCTCGGCCTTGGCGGCCCTCGGGGGTTCCTGGTACGCCTCCGGGGACCGGCCGGCGAGGGACCCGTCCCGCGACCCGCGACCATTCACCACGACGGTGCCGCACCGGTGCTCGGCCCCCTGGTCCCTCGAAGGGAGGGCAAGGGTTGAGGTAGAACTCTGCGGACTGCGCTGCCCTCGCTGGTGTTGCGCGCCCGGACGGGCGGGGGTGCCGCTGAGCGGGGCGGAGACAGGAGCGGGCGGCGGCCCCGCCGGGCCGGAGCGCGCGCGGCCCGCGACAGCGGGCCGCCTTGATGCAGTAGAGAAACTTTGAACAGCTCGCCCCATCATGCTCCTGCTGGCCGGCCAGGCAACGCCGCCGCTCCCCGCGCCGGCAACCTCGCACGCTGCCGTCAACTACTGTCGTCAGAACGACCAGGAGCCCCACGGGATTATGTCCCATGGGGCTCCTGCTACAACTACCGGCCTTCCAGAGCCTTGTCGACGATTTGATGGGCTACGCCCACCTGGACCGAATCCCTATGGTGACGGCATTACTTCACCCTGAATGATCCACCCTCTTGTCCATCCCCCTTTCATGCCATCTCCGAAGCATCTCATCTGATGCAGCATCGCCCAATCCGAACCGATCCTCCAGATCAAACCAAGCACCGATCTTGAGGCGCAGATCGGGGTCAACCACCAGAGTCGACAAGGGGCGAAGAGCCGCTAGCATCTCTTCGATTTCAACCAGGCGAAGCATGTCTTGATCCTCGGGCAGTTCGCATGATGCCGTCGGAGTTCCGGGCCAGTGGACGGACTCTTCCAGATTTCGTCCTTCCTCGCGCCTTCGGTCAGCCGCAGCCAGAGCCGCCTCCGGAGACAACGAGATGGCACCCAATGCCAACCTGATCACATTGTCGACCTCGCCCTCGATGGGAATATCCACCACCTCCTTGAGCAGCGATGCCCGAACCAAGAGCCCCGCGATCAACACGACACCCCTAGCCTCAGAAAGGTTTCCTGTTGAGGCAGCGAAGACTGTCGTCTCGATGCCGCACCTCAGCGCCCGCTCCCGCTCCTCTGGCAGAGCCTCCGAGAAGCGGCTGAGCCGAGATTCCAGTGATTCAATAACGAAGAACCACCAATGAACAGGCGTGCCCTCTGGAAACCTGGCTTGCAGCCAGCCGCTGCGCGCATCGGGATCCGAGGCACAAAAGTCGAGAAAATCTTGTCGGGTGACGTCCACTACTTGCCTCCCAGGTTTGTAATTCCCCGCCGAAGAACTGGGACTCCCGCACCTTCGAACGCACGCACACCATTCATCAGGAACCCTTCCGAGCATGCATGACAGGGCGTGTAATGACCGGTGTGATTGTTGATGTACTCGACGATTCCGCGCTCGTTGATGTGAGCTTCGCCTGCCCCAACCACGGCCCTTCCCTCGGTCAGGATAGGGTGTTTGATGCCCGGCATCGCTGGTGCTATCCGGAGAGTCCCAGCGACGTCCACCGACCAAATATGGCGGCCGCCGGCCGAGACGGATTCATTGAAGGCGCCTGTGCCCGCTACAGCAGGGGCAACACCTGAGAATTCTGCTTCGAGCATCTCCATCGACAACTTCTCTGGCTGGTTGTTCTCAACCGGACCACAATTGTGGACGAGTACCGGCATCGCACCTGCGAGCACATAGTACGTGTGGAGCCGGGCGACGGTCAGATTGTGGGTGGTGACGGCGTAGGCGTAGTTGCGGACCGACTGGACGTTGAGGGTGGTGCCGTCGGGCCGGCGGAGGTGCTCGCCGGAGGTGAGTTCGCCGGCGTCGACCCACTGCTGGCGGGTCTCGCTCCAGTAGGGGTGGTGGTAGGTCGAAGTGATCTTCGCCGGCGGGCCGCGCGGGCCGGCGTCGTCGGTGAGGGTGAGGTCGGTGAAGTCCTTGTCGTCGGGGGTGGTGATGGTGGTGGTGACCATCTCGGGCCGGGTCTCGCCGGTCTGCGGGTCAGTCGCCATGACGACGTCACCGTCGTGCACGTCGCCGATGGCCTTGCTGGTGCCATCGGCCATCAGCACCTGGGTCTCGGCCGGGAAGCTGTTGCACACGGCCGGCGCATCAGCAGCGTCCGCCTCGGCCTTCGCCGCTGTCGCTTCAGTTCCCGCCGCGTCGGTTGCTGTTTCCTTGGCCGCCTTCTCCTCGGCTGCCTTGGCTGCCGCCTTCTCTGCTGCCCTTGCCTCCGATGCCGCTGTCTTCGCGCTGACCAGGGCGGCTTCGGCCTCCTTGGCGGCGCGTTCGCCGGAGCGGATCATGTCGTAGGCCTTGTCGATCTCCTTGTAGATCTTCAGGGCCTTGATGCCGATCTTGATCGCCTTGAAGAGCTTGCCCCAGGGGACCGCGTTAAGTGCGGTGTTGACGCAGGCCATCACGTCGCCCTTGGTGAAGCAGTCGCGGGCGTCGTTGAAGCCGATCAGTTCGCCGACGAGGTCGACGACCTTGTGCACGATCTCGTCGCGCTTGCGCTTGCCTTCCTTGAGGACCTGATCGGCGGCGTCCTGCTTCGCCTGCGCGTCCTGCATCGCCGCGGTCGGCGGCGGGGTCGCCGCCACCGGCGTCGGCGGCGGGCTGTAGATGAACACCGCGTCGACGGCCTGACCGTTGCTGCGGACGTAGTTGTGGTTGTTGTCGCACTCCGAGGTATTCGCCTCGCAGCCGACCTTCAGGCCGTTGGCGTCGGACTTGTTGATCGGGCTGTTGTTGGCGTACGCGTAGGCGTTCCACTGCTGTGGGTCGCCGGCGTCGGTGATCGGGTCGGGGCTGATGAAGCGGCCCGTCTTCGGGTCGTACTCGCGGGCGCCGAGGAGGGTGAAGCCGGTGGCCTTCTCCTTCGTCCCGCCGACGAAGCCCTTGTCACCGGCCCAGACGCCGGCGCCCGGCTGGGCGCCACGCTCGTTGCCGAACGGGTCGGTGGGGCGGCGCTCCTGGGCGAGGCTGGAGAAGTCGATCTGGACGCCGGCGGTGCCGTGCGGGTCGCTGGACTGGTAGGACAGCGCCGAAGTGCCGTTGGTGGTGGTGCGGGTGATGGAGAGGCCGTTGGGCGCACCGTAGGTGCGGACGTTGGTGACCACTCCGGTCGTGGTGTCCAGGGTGATCTGGTCCGCGCCGAGGTTCAGCGTCGTCTTGCCCGGGTCGCGGCGGATCAGCTGGTTGCCGGTGACGTCGTACACGTAGCTGGTGCCGGCGCTCTGGCCGGTGCCGGTGATCTGGTCGAGCTTGCCCTGGGCGTTCCAGGTCAGGGTCCGGGTACCCGGGGTGTCCGTGATGGACGTGGTGTTGCCCGCCGCGTCGTAGGTGTACGAGGTCACCGCCGGGCCGGCCGGGCCGGTCTGCGTGGACTTCATCAGCGCGTGCGGACCGCCCGTGCCGCCGCCCGTCTTCGGGTCGGTGGACGGGGCGTTCGGGCCGGCGCCGAAGGTCTGGGTGGTGGTGACGTCCTTGAACGTGTCGCCGTTGACGTCCTTCTGGACCTGCTTGGTGCGGTTGCCGATCAGGTCGTACTCGTACTGCTGCCAGTACGGGGCCGGTCCACCGACGCTGGGCTTGTCGGCGGTCATCGCCGGGCCGTTGGCGTTGGTGCAGCCGCCGACGGCGGGGACGTTCGGCTGGGCCAGGGTGGTCTGGGTGCCGGTGTCGGTCCAGGCCTGGGTGAGCCGGCCGAGGTAGTCGTGGTTGAAGCACTGCAGGTCGGCGACCTGGCCGTCCTGGGCGTTGCGGGCCGAGGTGACCTGGCCGAGCGCGTTGTACGTGTAGTCGACGGAGTCGACGTTCGCGGTCGGCGCGTTCTCCTTGTCCAGGATCGAGCGGGTGACCCGCCCGGTGGCGTCGTCGATCACCATGGTCGCGACGACGTTCGCCCCACCCCGGCCGAGCGTGGTGCGGAACGCCCTCCCGAAGGGGTCGTACCGGACGTCGGCGATGAAGGTGGTCGACGGGTTGCTGCCGAAGGTGCTCTGCAGTGCACCGAGCTGACCGACGGTGTCGATCGCGAAGCTGAGCTTCTCCGGGGCAAGCCCGGCAGCAGGAATGGCCGGGAGCTGCGAATCGGTCAGCCGGCCGGCGTCGTCATAGGTGTTCTCCGTCAGGTAGGTGCCGGCGAGTGCGCTTTCACCCGGCACCGCCGGGATGGTGGTCCTGGCACCGAGCTCGCGGTAGCCGATGTCGTAGCCGGTGATCTCCGACTTGTACGCCGCGCCCTTCGCACCGCCGACGTACCGGGTGGTGGAGGTGGGCTTGCCCTTGGCGAGGGTGTCGTAGACCCAGCCGGCGACCTGCTTGGCCGGGTCCACGGCCGGGCCCTCGTAGGCCGCGACGGTGCGGCCGAGCAGGTCGGTGACGCTGGTGGCGCTCTTGCCGCGGGAGTCGGTGGCCGTGACCAGGTTCTTGCTGTCGTCGTACGAAGTGGTCCCGACGCCGGAGTCCGGGTCGGTGCTCTTCACGGGGCGGCCGAGCAGGTCGTACTCGTACGTCCACAGGTTGCCGGCCGCGTCCTTGCGCCAGGCCTCCTTGCCCTCGGGCGTGTAGCCGTACGTGGTCTCGTCGTACGCGCCTGTCGGGGTGTTGGCCTTGTACTGGCGCAGGGCGACGGTGTTGCCGCGGCCGTCCTTAATGGTCGCGGTGGCGTACCCGCCGTCCGGCGGGATGCTGCGGACCTCGTCGGCGCCGGCGTACTCGGTGCGGCTGCGCCACTGCTCGATGCCGTACGCCTGGAAGATCGAGTCGGTGACCCGGCCCATGCCGTCGTATTTCCGGACCGTCTGGGACGGGATCTTGCCGTCCGGGTTCACTCCACCGTAGGGCAGGAAGATCTGACCGCTGGGTGCCGCCTGGTCGTTGTAGTAGGCGGCGCTGGTCTTGGTCTGCCAGCTGTGCGAGTCGAACGCGGCGTCGGTGATCATGCGGCCCGGCGCACCGGACGGGGTGCTGGCCTGGGTCTGGCGGACCCGGCCCAAGCCGTCGTAGATCGTGTAGCTGGAGGTGTAGGTCTTCCGGTCACCCATCAGCGCCTGGGTCAGCACCTGGGAGGGCGAGTTGGTGCCGTTGACCGAATAGGAGAACTTGCGGTTCGGGAGGTTCGGGTTCTTGGCACGGTCATTGCCGGGGCTCCAGCCCGCGACCGAGCGGCCGAGGGCGTCGAAGTCCTGCTCCGAGACGCGCCCGTTCTCGTCCGTCATCCTGAGCGGCGAGCCGCGGCCGACGTCCAGCGTGCTGACGGTCTGCCAGCCCACTGGGTTGGTGTGGGTGATCTGGGTGGGCAGCTGGCCGGTCGCCGGCGCGTAGGCGGTCTTCGTCTCGGCGCCGCCCGGGTGGGTGGCGTCGGTCCGGCTCGGGTCGACGGTGCTGGTGACGCGGCCGTAGTCGTCGAAGGACGCCCGGGCGGTGGCCCGGTAGACCGGCGCGCCGCCACCGTCGTACTTCTCCAGGACCTCGGTGCCGGTCTGCTCCGCCTTGGCTCCGGCCTGGCGGAGCGGCAGGTTGTCGAAGTACGCGCGGGTGTCGGCGACCGTGTTGTCCTTGGTCGGGGTCTGACCGCAGGCGCCCCTGAGCACCAGGGTGCGCGAGGCGAGCTGGGTCACCGCGCCGTTCGGGCCGGCGGCGTAGTCGAACGAGGTGCAGAGCAGCTGCTCGGGGTGCGCGAGGTCGCCGTTGTCGTAGACCTTGGTGGGCCGGGCCACGAGCGTGCCGTCGTACTCGGTGGAGCGCTCGCTGGTGCGCCAGCCGGCGGCCAGCTTCTCCTTCGAGGTCACCTTGGCGGTGTTGACGGCCTGGGCCGTGATCGGCGGCATCCCACCGGACTGGTTGCGGGTCGCGGTCACGGGGCCCAGCCATGCATCCGAGACCACGGTGGAGACGACGCTGCCGTTCTCGGAGTCGTAGTTGGTGGTGTCCCGGATGTAGCCGGCGAGAACGTCCTGGTCCCGCACCGTGCCGCCATGCACATCCCTGATCCACCTGCTGCGCTTGCGCCCGTCTGCCGTGACGTCGCCGTCCATGCCGCGCAGGAAGGTGGAGACGGTCTTGGTGCGCGGCGCCTCGGCGCTGCTGCCGCTGCCGCTGCCGGAGAGGGTCGTCACCGTGTCGTAGCCGCGGAACTGGTCCCAGGTGCGGGTCTTCGGGTCGGCCAGTTCCGAGTCGTTACGGTGCCAGGCCGCGCCACCGCCATACACGTACTCCGTGACCACGGGGACGGAGCCGGCCACCATGTCCTGCGAAGTGACGGCCTGGACGATGACCTTGTTGAACCAGTCGTTGACCGGATCCGGCGCCGATTGACCGGGCAGGTACCACTTGACCGGCATGCAGGCCATCGTGTTGTTGTCCTCGGAGGACGGCATCCGGCCGACCGCGCGCGAGCACTCGGCGGGCCTGTAGACGACGTCGATCAGGCCACCGGTCTCGGTGGTGATCCCCTGGATTCGCGGGCGATTGAACGGCTCGACCGACGCCGAGGTACCGTCCGGGCGGACGATCCTGCCGTCCACGCGGTTTGAGATCTGCTGTGGCGCGAAGAGGACCTTCGGCAGCGTCAGCGGCGTCTTGCCGTTACGGCCGGTGCGCTCGATGGAGTCCAGCCAGAGCGCAGGCGAGGTGCCGTCGCCCGGGTCCTGGAAGGACTGGTGGAGGGCGAAGGAGTCGACCTCACGATAGGCGGCACCGTTCCAGACCTCGGTTTTGATCGCCGTCAGGCGCTTGGTGGTCCAGAAGGTGGGTGAGTAGACGGTGCACTCGCCTTCGAGTTCGCAGCTCTGGTCGACCGGGGTGTCCGGCCAGAACCTGGCGTTGGCCTTGGTCCGCTGCGACGGGTCACAGGTGATCGCGCCGCTCGGCAGGCAGCGCTCGTCGTCCGACTTGAACCAGACCTGGGCGGCCGGGTTGGCCTTGCCCTTCGCGGCGATCTGGTCGGGCAGTCGCTGCCCGTAACCGACCCAGACCGGGTGGCTGCCGCGCTGGTACTTGACGTGCGGGCCGTTGCCGTTGTTCTGGCCGCCGCCCTGGACGTAGTAGTTGTGCTCCTGCTCGTACCGGTAGGTGATCAGGTTCTGGTGCGGGTCGACGACGTAGTCGAGCGACCACTGCCAGCCCATCTGCGACCAGGAGTTGGTGGCCGGCGAGCCGGACTTGAGGCACGGGTCCTGACCGCCGGGCCAGTAGACCGGCATCGTGGAGACCGAGTTGCTGGCGTCGTCGCTGCCGTCGCCGCCGGGCAGGTGGTTGGCGCCGAAGTAGAACTGGGTGCCGTCGACGGTGGTGACCCGCCAGGCCTCGCCGTTCCAGGCGCCGTTGTTCTGGTTGGTCAGCCGCTCGACCCTGGTGCCGTCCTCGCTCTTGAGGTGCCACTCGCAGGACGTGTCGTCGCGCACCAGCTGGCCTGCGTGGCCCTGCAGCGAGAGCTGGAGCAGGTCGCCGCCCCAGCACTGGTCGCCCGACTTGTCGATGCCAGCGTCCTTGCAGCCCTTGTAGCCACGGGTGATGGAACCCGGGTGCCAGTCCCAGCCCTCGCCGATCCAGGACGGCTGCGCATTGGTGGAGGCGGTCTTGCCATCCGAGGCGGAGGAGTCGTAGCCGAGCGAGACGCTCGGCGCGGCCCCGGCGAGCGCCGAGGGCAGCTCGACGGTGTAACCGTAGGTGAAGTTACCCGCGTTGGCGCCGGCCTGCCAGGAGGCCGACGGCGTGATCGGCGAGGCGGTGAAGTCACCGGCGCTGCCGGAGGGCGCCGCCTCGACGGCCAGCGCGAGCGCCGGGGAGGAGGCAGCCGGGGAAGCGAAGGCACTGGCGGCCGCAGAGGACTTGGCCGCGATGGTGGTCGTCTGCGGCACCTCGACCTCGGCCACCAGCCGGCCCGCATCGTCGCGGTGCGAGGCGATCGGAGTGCGGGTGGTGCAGCCGGACGCGCCCGGCGTGGTCAGGGCGCAGCCGGGCAGTTGCACGACGCGGGCCCGGGAGGCCCAGTCGGCACCGGCGGCCTTCGCCCAGGACGTGGTGTCGATGCCGACCTGGACCCGGCCGGCCACAGCACCCTCTCCCGTGTCCGTGAGCGCGACCAGGGCGCCCATGACGCCGGCGGCCCCGGCGCGACCTCGGTCCGCCAGCTCGACCTTGAGCTGGGCAGGGCCTCCCTTGGCCGGGGCGAGCGGCGCGTTCTTGGGGGCGGACTTCGAAGCCTCCGCCGGAGCGATCCAGACCGGTAACGCCCCGGCCTGGACCGGCAAAGGGGCGGCCGAAGCAGGAGCAGTGTCCGTAGCAGACTGCGCCGAGGGCGCCTGCCCCACGGTGCCTCCCAGCGCAACGGTGCCACTGCCGGACGGCGGGCTCGAGTCGGCCGGGGGCGACCACTGCACGCCGGGGGCCGCCTTGTGACCGGCCACCTTGGCGTTGGAGCCCTTCACCGGCTTGGTCTCCGGCACCGGGGTGTTCGGAGGCACCCAGATCTTCTCGTCCTTGGCCGCGGATGCAACCGCCTCGGCCGAGGGGATCGTCACCATCGACATGAGGACCGCCAGCGCCGCTGCTGCCGCCAGACGTGAACGGCGCGGACGCGTGAACAAGCGGGCACGAGTCAACTGATCCCCCCACAGGATGCCGAGACCTCACGACGGACACGACCCACCTGGGCCACCGCGAACCCTATGGGCGCACGATCGATCACACGTAGTTAATTATGAGAATCCTTTTATGTGATCAGAGTCACTATGCGGCCAATGGATCACCAGCTGTGACAACTCGGACACGATCTCGACTTAACGCTTTGACAGCGAACCGAACGTGAAGGGAGCGTGCGGGCGACCTCTACTCACTTCACATCCGAGGACGGGCACTTCATGTCGAGGCCACAACCTCCCCCGCTCGAAGCTCGTGAACGAAGGCCGATGAGCCGTGCTTTCGGGGCGGCGCTCCTCCCGGCCGCCTGCACCGCAATCCTCTCCCTCAGCGCCGGGCTCCTGGTCGCGCCCGCTGCCGCGGCGGCGTCTCCCCCCGACCGGAACCACGGGCCTGCCCACTCCTCCTGGCCCGTACACCCACCGAACCCCGCTCAGGACGCGCGATCGGCGTCCGTCGCCGCAGCCTCGGCCCGCGCGAAGAGCTCGGGAAAGCCCGTCGTCATCGATGCGCTGACCACGGCGGGAAGCCTGACCACCGCCAATCCCGAGGGAACGCTCACCACGGACTCCAGCACGGTGGCGGAGCGCGTCCGGAATGCCGACGGCACCTGGCGCAGCACCGACGCGACGCTGCACGTCAACATGGACGGGAGCATCACGCCGACGGCCGTACCGTCTGCGCTGACCTTCTCCGGCGGCGGCAACGGTCCGATGACGACCATGACCACCCCGGACGGCAAGAAGCTGGCGATCAGGGCACCGTTCGACCTGCCCAAGCCCGAGCTGACCGGTGACAGTGCCCTCTACCGCTCCGTCCTGCCCGACACCGACCTGCAGTTGAGTGCCACCACGGCCGGCGGCTGGCGACAGGTTCTGATCGTCCGAACTGCTCAGGCCGCCACCAACCCGAAGATCAAGAACTTCCATCTGGACGTCTCCGGTGACGGCCTGACGGTGAAGACCGATCTCCTTGGCAGCCTGACGGCCACCGACGCCTCCGGCAGGGTCAGGTTCACCGCGCCCGCCCCGGCCATGTGGGACTCCACGACCACCCCGACCGGCGCCACGGCAGCAGCCCAGCCGAAGAGCGCCGGCAGCGCGGACGCGGCAGCGCCCGTGAACAGCGCCCCGGAGCCGGCCGGCTCCACCGCCAAGGCTCCGGGCGCCTTCGCCAGGGTCGCTCCCGTCGCGACCAGTGCGAGCAGCACCGGCATCGATCTGGTTCCTGACGCCTCGGTGCTCGGCCAGGGCGCCGGCCCCTGGTACATCGACCCGGGCTGGAACCCGACGGTCGACAACGGGACCCAGGCGTGGGCCCAGGTCCAGGAGGCCTACCCGGACAGCCCGGAGTACAACGGCACCCGATACGACCAGGACAAACCCGCCGCCGGCTACTGCGACTACGTCGACAGTGCGAACCCCTGCACCAGGAAGGGGCGCGAACGCGCCTACTTCCGCGTCGGGATCAATTCCCAGTTCTGGTACTCGACCGTCCTCGGCGCGAAGCTCTACGCCAACGTCGTCCGGTCCTCCAGTCCGTCGACCTCCACCCCGATGAACCTCTACTCGACGGGCGTCGGCAGTACCAACCCGATCAGCGAATCGACCACCTGGAAGAACCAGCCGTGCGGGACCGGACCGATCGGGAACGCGTGCACGAAGATCACCACCACCACAATGGCCGGCACCGGGGGCATCGAGTTCGATGTCACGGGCGTCATGCGCCAGGCGGCGAGTGTGGGCTGGGACAGCTGGACCTTCGCCTTCGCGCCTGACGACGAGTCCAACAAGTACTACCACCAGCGGTTCGCCAACAACCCGCACATCGTCGTCACCTACGACATAGCGCCCCGTGCCAGCAGGCCGGAAACCAGCCCCACGCCGGGTTTCGCCCGGGATGCCGCGTACAACGCCTGCCAGACGCCCGGAACCGTCAATCCGTGGGACAACCCCGGCTGGGTCGGGGTCAACACGAACGTCGTTCTGAGTGCCGACACCCTGTCACCGACGAACCAGCAACTCTGGACGACGGTCAAGCTCTGGGACGACGACAACGGCGGCTCGGTTCAGTTCTTCGGGACCGGTTGGGCCGGAAGCTCAGGCCGCGTCCACCTCGATGTCGGTGCGCTGATCGACGGCCACGAGTACGGATGGTTCGCCGCCTCCGACGACGGCACGCTCCAGAGCGCCAACAGCGATATGTGCTTCCTGCGCATCGACCGGACCCCGCCGACGGCCCGGATCACGTCGACCGACTTCCCGGAGTCGGGGACGCTCGGCGGCCACCCGAAGCTCGTGGGGCAGGAGGGCACGTTCACCCTCACCGGCACCGACCCGGCCCCCGCCACCGGCGGCCGCTCCTCCGGCCTGGCCTGCGCACGCTGGACCACGGACCCGGTCCAGGCCGCAGCCACCGGGTGGAACTGCAACGATGGCGGGAACGTGGTCAAGATGAACGGCGACGGCTCGTTCCAACTGAAGGTCACGCCGTGGCGTTGGGGGACCAACTTCCTCTACCTGCAGACACAGGACAACGCCGGCAACATGTCCCAGCCCGTCGTCTACACCTACTACGTGCCCACCAACCCCGACGGCCCCGAGCCCATCCTCGGTGACCTCGACTCGGACGCCAAGGCGGACCTTCTCCTGCCCGACGGTGGCGGTAACCTCCGGCTCATCGGGGCCGGAACGGACCCGTACGCCGCCGCCAACGCACGAACCGCGACCGCTCCCGGCGGCAATGACTGGGGAACGGTTCAGATCACCCACCGAGGATCCTTCAGCGACCGCAACTTCGACGATCTGGTGGCCCACGCGCCCGACGACGAGAACGCCTACCTCTACGCCAACGACGGGATCGCCGGCCGCTTCGACAGCCAGGCGGCCATGGGCCTCGTGAAGCCGAAGGCCTGTGTGCTGCCCGACGAGACGTCCATCGACTGCCCCGCATACGGCTACAACTCCGGTAACTGGTCCTCCGTCACCCAGATCGCGGCCTTCGGCTCACCGAACGGCGACTCCGCGGAGAAGCTGGAGAGCGGGCACATGGGCCTCCCCCGGACTTCGCTTCTCTTCGTCGAGAACGGTCGGCTCTGGCTCGTCCGGGCGGCGGGCGCCAAGCGGTTGGAGAGCCGCGCGTACCTGCTGTCCCAGAACAACGCGAGCTGGAACTCCTATGACCTGATCACCCCGGGGCCGACCATGGGAACGAACCTGCCCACTCTCTGGGCGCGATCCAGGACCGACGGCACGATCCACGCCTACGAATTCAGGAAGAGCGGCCAGGCTTTCGATGCTTCGGCTTTCGCCGACCCGGCGACGGGCAAAGAGCTCACCAAGGGCCTGGATCCGTCGCTCTACCCCAAGGTCGGCTCGAACGGTGACATCACCGGGGACGGCGTTCCCGATCTCTGGGCCGTGGACACCAACCAGCAGCTGATCGGCTGGCCCGGTGCCGGTTCCAAGGCCCCTGACAACCGCAGCGGCCCGACGGTGACCGGCCTGGCCGCCGTTCCGACCGCGCTCGGGAACCTCAATCACCCCGTCGCGAACTGGCTGGCCGTACCCGACGGCACGGACACCGTCATCGACGGTCAGGGCAGGGCCAACGCCAGGGCCGACCAGGTCGGCTGGGTCGAGGACACCGTGGGCGGTCGTAGCACCTTGGTGTCGCGGTACGGTCCGGCGGACGGCTCGGTCATCACCATGTCCGGACCGGTGGTCGACACCCGTAAGAGCTTCACCGTCTCCACCTGGGCCAAGTCCGGCCCGGGCGGCGGTGTGGTGGCCAGTCAGGACATCGGCCACGGCAGCAGCTTCATGCTGTACAGCGACGCGGGGCGGACCTGGACGTTCGCGCTCGCCTACGGCGACGACGACGCCTGGTCGTACGACTGGACGAGCACGACCAACGCCGGCGCGACGGTCCGGCCGGGTGTCTGGACCCGGCTCACCGCCTCGTACAACGCGGGCACCGGACTGATGTCGCTGTACATCGACGGCGTCCTCGCTGCGACCGGATACCACAAGGCCGTTCACGGCCCGCCGCCCTCCGGACCGTTCGTGCTGGGCCGGTACAAGTACCAGTCGAACCCCAGCCAGTCGTTCGACGGAAGCATCAGCAGCACCGCCGTCTACCCGTTCGCGGTCAGCCCGGCGGCACCCGGCACCAGCGGGCTCATCCAGTCCGCCGTCAACCAGGCGATGTGCGCCGACGACAACGGCTTCGGCACCGCCGACGGGACCGCGATCCAGCTGTGGGACTGCCACGGCTCCTCCTCGCAGCAGTTCTCACTCGGCAACGACGGAACCGTCCGGGTGCTGGGCGGTTGTCTGACGCCGGTCGGTGCCGGCCGGGATAACGGGGTGAAGGTGGAGTACCACTCCTGCAACGGCACCGACACGCAGAAGTGGCTGCCGCTCGCCAACGGCGCCCTGTACCACCCGGACTCGGGTCGCTGCCTGGATCTTCCGGGCTGGAGCGCCGTCAACGGCAACCGGCTGCAGCTCTGGGACTGCCACGGGGGCACCTCGCAGCAGTGGGTCGTCCCGACCCTCCGCACGGCCGTGGTCCCGGGACCGCCGACGTCCTGACATCGGCGGTCGGATCAGCCCCGGGCCCGTTCCGCCGACCGGCGGGGCGGGCCCGGGGCGGTTCCCGGAGCGTGCGCCGGGCCGATCGGGTGACAAAGCGGACAAAATCGTCATACCCGTCGGCGACGTTGACACCGGCTGGGCCAACTGGTGGGCTTTGGCGCGTTGCGGTCATTGCCTGGCGAGGAGGCTCCTGTGCAAGCCCGAGTGTCCGTCGCGGCAGGGCGGCGGTTGCGGCAGCAGCTGGAGCAGAGTCCGGCGCTGCGGGACGTGTTGCAGCACCCGGCGGCCCTGGCGGCGCGGCGGGCGACGGCGCGGACGTGCCGTCAGCTCGCGCCCAGGACGGCGGACCGGCTGATCGCGGACCTGAAGGGGACGGAGCCGCTGCTGCCGTCCGTCCGGGCCGAACGTGCGCGGGCCGCGCGGCCGGGGGCGCCGAGCCGGCGGACGCTGCAGGTGGCGGCGACGCTGTCGGCGGCGGCCGTGGTCGGCGGGCTGCTGGTGAGCGGGCCGGGTACGGCGTACGCGTACAGCCCGGGGCCGGACGTGGTGAGCACCGCGGCGCAGACGCCGCTGGGGAGCATGACCAACCCGCAGGTGTTCCCGCGGCCGCAGGAGCAGAGCGTGGCCGGGAAGCCGGTCGCGGTGCCCGCGGCGGTGACGCTGGTGACGGCGCCGAAGGCGGACCACGGGGCGGTGGACGCCGTCCGCGACGTGATGGGCGTGGCCGGGGCGACGTCGGTGACGCCGCAGGCGGACGCCGGGACGCCGGTCGCCGGCTCGCTGGTGGTGTACGTCGGCGGGCCCGCCGAGGGCGCGGACGGCGACACCGACCGGGTGCTGCGGGAGCTGACCGTGGCCGCGGGCGGCAAGGAGAGCGCCGCGCCGTCCACGGCCGGGATGCCGGCCGGCGGGTACGTCCTGTCGGCGGGCCAGCTGCCGGCCCCGGGCGGCGGGACGTACGGCGTGGTGGTGCTGGCCGGGACGGACGCGGCGGGAACCTTCTACGCGGCGCAGTCGCTGCGCCAGCTGCTGGCGGCGGTGCCGGCCGGGCAGGGGCAGGCGCCGGGCGCGGCCGGGCTGGGGCTGCCGGGGATCACGCTGCGCGACTGGCCGTCGGGCGCACCGGTGCGCGGGACGGCGGAGGCGTTCTACGGCTCGCCGTGGAACGCGCAGCAGCGGCTGGACCAGGTGGACTTCCTCGGCCGGTCGAAGCAGAACTTCTACCTGTACGCCCCGGGTGACGACCCGTACCGGCTCTCCCGCTGGCGGGACGGCTACCCGCAGGCGCAGGCCGCCGAGCTGAAGGCGCTGGCCGCCCGGGCCCGGCAGAACCACGTGACGCTCGGGTACGCGATCGACCCCGGGCAGTCGCTCTGCTACAGCTCGGCCAAGGACGCGGACGCGCTGGTCGCCAAGCTGGACGGGCTGCGCAAGCTCGGCTTCACCGCGTTCCAGCTGCAGTTCCTGGACGTCTCGTACGACGAGTGGCACTGCACCGACGACAAGTCCAGGTACGGCACTGGTCCGGCCGCCGCCGCCAAGGCGCAGGCCGAGCTGATCGCCAAGGTGCAGGACCGGCTGATCGCGAAGAACCCGGGCCTGGCCCCGCTCTCCGTGGTGCCGACCGAGTACCACCAGCAGGGCGCCACGCCGTACCGCACGGCGCTGGCGGCGGCCCTGCCGCAGGGCGTGCAGGTGGCGTGGAGCGGCGTCGGGGTGATCCCGGAGCGGATCACGGGCGCTCAGACCGCGGAGACCGGCAGCCTGTACGGGCGGCCGCTGGTCACCATGGACAACTACCCGGTCAACGACGCCAACCCGGACCGGCTCTTCCTCGGCGCCTACACCGGGCGGGACGCGGAGGTCGCCACCAGGTCGGCGGTCATGCTGACCGGCGCGATGCAGCAGCCGGTCGCCTCCCGGATCGCGCTGGCCACCGCCGGCGACTTCGCGTGGAACCCGGCCGGGTACAAGCCGGAGGAGTCCTGGCAGGCCGCTCTGCGGTCGCTGGCCGGCCCGACCGGCTCGACCAGCACGCCCGCCGGGGCGGCGCTGGCGGCCGTCACCGCGCTGGCCGGCAACAGCGCCTCCTCGCCGCTGTCCAAGCAGGAGTCCGGCTATCTGGCGCCGCTGCTGGACCGGTTCTGGGCGACGGCCGAGCCGAACGCGGGGGCCGCGCCGGACCTCACCAAGCTGATAGAGGCGGCGGCCCCGCTGCGGGAGGCCTTCACCGCGATGGCGGGTGCGCAGCAGACGCTGGCCGCCACCCAGGCCACCGCCGCGCTGGCCGCCGAGGCCGGCCCGTGGCTGGCCCCGCTGCGCGACTACGGCCTGGCCGGCCAGGCCGCGCTGGACATGCTGCTGGCGCAGCGCGGCGGCGACGGCGCGGCCGCCTGGAAGGCCCGGGTGGAGCTGAACAAGCTGCGCGAGCAGCTGGGCCAGAGCCCGGCGACGGTCGGCGCCGGGGTGCTCGGCCCGTTCCTGGAGCGTGCCGTCCGGGCCGCCGACAACTGGGCCGGCGTGACCGGCGGCGGGATCACCGCGACGAGCACCCTCGGCACCGCGCACGACCACCTGCCGGCGCTGATGGCCGACGGCGTGGCGGACACCTTCTACTGGAGCTCGGGGCCCCCGCAGCCCGGCGACTCGGTCGGCCTGGACCTCGGCGGCGGCCGCCCGGTCGGCAGCGTGACCGTGCTGATGGGCTCCTGGGGCAGCGGTCCGGACGGCGGGAGCGCGCTGGACGACTACATCCGCGACGGCGTGCTGGAGTACTCCACCGGCGAGGGCGGCTGGAAGCAGCTGTCCGTGGTGAAGAACCAGAAGAACATCACCGCCCAGCTGCCGGCCGGCACCGTCGTCCGGTCGGTGCGGCTGCGGGCCACCACGGCGCAGAAGACGGCCGTGGCGGTGCGGGAGTTCTCGGTGACGGCGCCGGACGACGCCCCGGCCAGCGTGACCGGCGGCCCGGCCGCCCTGCCCGGCGCCTCGGCCGCGGCCGTGCTGGACGGCAACCCGGACACCGCCTACCGGGCGGCCACCGTGCCGAAGGCCGGCGACGAGCCGCTGACCGTCGAGCTGGGCGCGGCCCGCCCGCTGGACCGGCTGACCGTCCTCACCGACCCGAACGTGCGGGCCTCGGCCACCGTGGCACTGCGGCGGGCGGACGGCACCTGGGCGGACATCGGCACCGTCCAGCCGGGCTACAACGAGCTGCCGGCCGGCGGCCAGACCGCGGACGCGTTCCGGCTGACCTGGAAGCCGGGCGGGGAGCCGCCGGTGGTCAACCAGGTGATCCCCTGGTACGCGGACGTCCCGGCGGCCCGGCTGAGCCTGGCCGACGCGCGGCTGGACGTGGTGACCGGCGCGGCCGCGCCGGTGCAGGCCCGCGCGATGGTCGAGGCGGGCCGGCCGGAGGGCGTGACCGGCGACCTGCGCACCGAGGTGCCGGCCGTCGCCAAGGGCCTGACCGTGGCCCCGGTGTCCGGGGTGACCGTGCCGCGCGGCGGCCGGGTGGGCGTTCCGCTGCAGGTCAGCGCCACGCCGGAGACCCCGTCCGGGACGTACCAGGTGCCGGTGCTGTTCGTGGCCGGCTCGACCACCGTCCGGCAGGTGCTCCAGGTGCACGTGGTGCCGCCGACCGGCGGGCCGGACCTGGCCGCCACCTCGCAGGCGCGCTCCTCGGCCGACGAGACCTCGTCCTTCCCCGCGTCGGCGGTGGCGGACGGCGACCCGAAGACCCGCTGGTCCTCGCCGGCGAAGGACGACGCCTGGGTGCAGCTGGAGCTGCCGCAGGCCGCCCACCTGGGGTCGGCGGTGCTGCACTGGCAGACCGCCTACGCCTCCGCGTACAAGGTGCAGACCTCGGCGGACGGCGTCGGCTGGACCACGGTGGCGACGGTGGACGACGGCAAGGGCGGCAACGAGACGGTGCGCTTCGACGCGCCGGGGGCGAAGTACCTGCGGGTGCAGGGCGTGGCCCGGGCCACCAAGTACGGCTACTCGCTCTGGGGCATCGAGCTGTACGCCGTCACCCCGGCCGCTCCGGCCACCCCGGCCGCACCGCCCGCCGGGCAGCCCGGCCAGCCGGCCGCCCCGGCGGCGCCGCCGGCCACCGCCCCTCCCGCGACGCCCACGAAGCCGTAGCCGCAGCCGGCCTGTGGGTCCGCCGCCAGACGGCGGGCTCGCCGACCCGGACGGGACCCTGCCGTGAACGGCCCGCCGCGCGACCGGACAGCCGGGGCCGGGCCGTCCCGGCCGGACCCCGCGTCGGGGCGCAGGGTCACCCTGGACCCGGAGACGGTCGGGCGTGACCTGGCGTCCCTGGTCCTGGCCGTCGTGGAACTGATCAGGCAGCTGATGGAACGCCAGGCCCTGCGGCGCATCGACCAGGGCGACCTCAGCGACGACCAGATCGAGCGGATCGGCCTGACCCTGATGGCGCTCGAGGACCGCATGACCGAGCTGCGCGAACGGTTCGGCCTCACCCTCGACGACCTCAACATCGACCTCGGCCCGCTCGGCCCGCTGCTGTCGTCCGACTGACGCACCGGCGTCGGCGGTAGCCATCGCCCACCCGCGCATAGAACGCGCAAAGCGGGGCAGACGCGGCAAGGGAGAACCGACCCTCAACGAGGAGGACGACATGGGTGTGGGCAAGAAGATCGAACACACCGCGGAAACCGTGAAGGGCAAGGCCAAGGAAACCACCGGCAAGGCCGTCGGCAACGAGAGCCTGAGGATGAAGGGCAAGGCCGAACAGGTCAAGGGCGACGCGCTCCAGGCCGGCCAGAAGGCCAAGGACGCCCTCAAACACTGACCACTCCCGCGAAACAAGGGAGGCCCGCCTCCCGGCCCACCGTCACGGGCCGGGAGGCGGCTCGTTGCGGAGGCAGGCACCGCACCGACCTCGCCAATGCCGGCGCCACGTGGACGGACGAGCCACTGGTGACGGACGACGCCAACGACTGGCGGTTGGTCACCTCCCGCAACCCCGACGACCTCGGACACTTCCTGCACGGCATCGACGGCGCACTGCGCGCCAGGGCCGAAGCCGTCGATTCACACTGAACGTGCGAAGATCAGGTGATGTTGACTGAACGGATAGCGGCGGTGGACTGGGCCGCGATCCCCACACCGGTACTTCGGGTCCCCTCGTGGGCTGTTGAGCGCTTTCCCCATGGCATGCAGCTATGAAACCCGGGGGTACCGCTGCAGGAGCTGGCCACCGCCCGCAATCAGGTCCAGGTTGCCAACGCCGTATCCCAGCTGGAGAACACCGTTCTGAACGGGCACATGGCCGCCGTCTTCCCGGCAGCGGTCACAGCAGCCCCGTTCCTGCTGGAGATCGCCGAGCAGCCGGACGCCTTCCCCTTGGCCCGCTACTCCGCCCTCGGCCTGCTCGACGAGTTCCTGACTTCGGACCCCTTCGCCGGATTCAACCGCGTCGACGGCACACCGCTGTGCTGTGCGGTGGCCGATCTGATCCGCACCCGCCGACCTTTTCTCGAGTCGCTCGGGAAGCCGGGCCGTCGACTGCTTCAGGAGGCCGACGAGCACTGGCGTTTCGAGGTGACCGAGGCCCTCAGGGATGCCGACCAGCTGCTCGTCTTCGGCACGCTGGCCGGACGTTTCCCCGGCACTGTGGTCCGCGGGGAGGTTCAGCAGAGCGGCGTTCTGTGCACGGCCACGGTCGAGTACCAGCCGACGGGTGTACACGGCGACGCCTGCGTACGCGTTGACCACCTTCCGCTCAGCGCCGGATCCGTGCTCCGGTCCGCCGAGTGCGGCGAGCGGGAACACTAGTCCGTTCGGCTTCGCGGGGCTTCGGCCGGCCTGTCTTGCCCTGCCCTGTCCTGCGGGATGTCCTGGGGCATGGCTCACCACCACCCCGCGGTCCGGGCACAGCCACCGAGAGCCGGTTCGCACACTCTCGGATCGCAGAACTCCGGGCGTCAGGGGGAGTGGCGGTGCCCGGACGCGTTGTGCCCGGTGACGTGGCCCCGGAGGGCGGCGATCGCCCCGGCTCCGGGCGGAAGACCCCAGACCTCCGCGCCCGGGGTCTGCGAACCCGACTGCCTCGACCGGGCCTCGCCCATGCGGCGGTCGCACCGTCGCAGCTCCTCCGGCGCGCCCCGGGCACGGAGGGCGGGGAACAACTGCTCCTCCTCGCCACGCAGGTGGGCGCGGAGCACGATGACCACGGCGGCCGTGGCCCGGCGGCGCTCGGTGGCGGACAGGCGGTCGTCGTCCGCCCGGTCGAGCAGCCGGCGGATCGCCGCGTGGGTGCGGCCGGCCGCCAGCGCGAGCGCGTCACCGGCCGGGAGGCACCGGCGGGCCAGCGGGTACAGGTGCGCCTCCTCGGCCACC
>NZ_JBEYVJ010000083.1:0-27782 GCF_040643935.1 Kitasatospora sp. NPDC047058
TTGCATTTGTGCGTGGTGTTCAGTGGTGTGCTCTCCGCATGGGGGGGTTTGTCCGCCCCCGCCCCGCCGTGGCCCCCCCGCTGCTGCTGGCCGCCGGACATCTCGCCCGGGCGCCGGTGGGCGAGGTCGCCGATCTCCAGGGCCTCCAGCAGCTCGGCCACCCGGGCCGCCTGCTGCCGGGAGCCCCCGCCGCTCCGGCGGCCGCGAAGCTGCATCGGCAGGGCGACGTTCTCGGCGGCGGTCAGGAAGGGCAGCAGGTTCCGCGCGGTCTGCTGCCAGATGAAGCCGACCACCTCGCGCCGGTAGCGCAGCCGGTCACGGGCCGACATCTCCAGCAGGTCGCGGCCGGCCACGACGGCGGTGCCGGCGGTCGGCACGTCGAGCCCGGCCAGGATCGTCAGCAGGGTGGACTTGCCGCTGCCGGAGGCACCGACCAGGGCCACCAGATCACCCTGCCGGATGGTCAGTTCGAGACCCTGGAGCGCCTGCACCTCGATGCCCTCGCTGCTGAAGATGCGCACCAGGCGGTCGCAGACGATCGCCGCGTCACCGCCGCCGGGCGCCTTCGGCCGGACGGCGGCGAGCGCACGCTCCTGCAGCTCCTGGTAGGTGGGGGCCGGGCCGGCCGTCCGGGCCTCGGGGAGGCTGTTCACCGCTGGTCTCCTGTCACCGCTGCGCCGGGGCGCGCCTGTGGCCGCGGTCGTCGCGGGCCGATTCCCTTGCCGTCCGCCCGGCCGTGCCGCCGGGCCCGTCCGCTGTCCGTCAACGCTGCTCCCCCACCCGGAGTTCGGTCGCGATCTGGCGCCGCCCGGAGATCAGCGCCTCGGCCACCACGCCGGCGGTGACCAGGGCCACCAGTCCGAGCACCTGGCGCAGGACCGGCGCCACCGCGGGGCCCAGCCCCGGCGGCACCTCGGCGCCGACCAGGACGGAGAGGTCGAACGCCGGCCCGAGCAGCGCCGTCGCGGCCAGGGCGACCAGTCCGCCGCCGACCGCCGCGACGACGGCCTGCGGTACGGTCTCGGCCAGGATCAGGGCGAGGCCCTGCCGCGGGCGCAGCCCCATGGTGCGCAGCCTGGCCAGCAGGGCGGCGCGTTCCGGTGCGGTCCGCACCAGCGTCAGCAGGACGGCGAGCAGGGCGAACCCGCCGGCGCCGAGCACGGCGGCCCAGAACAGGCGGCCGGCCGAGCGCTGGAGCGGGTCGTCGGCGAACTCGGCGGCCAGCGTCCTGCTGGTGCGCACCTGGTAGCCGCTCAGCAGCGCGTCGGCGGCGGCGCCGTCGGCACCGGCGGCAGGCACCGAGGCGGGCGCTCCGGCGGCGGGCGCTCCGGCAGCGGGCGTTCCGGCAGCCGGTGCGGAGGCCGCCGCCGAGGCCGGCGCGGACGGCTGCGGCGACACGACCCCGGCCGCGTCGGGCGACAGGACCGTCCCGGGGTGCTCGCCGAACGTGACCCGCCAGCCCACCGGCGGCGCCAGTTCGCGCACCAGCCCCTGGAGCTGCCGCTCGTCGATGTCGCCGACCGCGAACCAGAGGTTGGGCCGGCCCAGCTCGGGCCGCTGGGCGACGGCGGGGCCGGACGGCAGCACGACGAACTTGCGGTCGTCGCCGACGAGTGCGGGCGTGGCACCGATCCGGCCGGCGACCGCGGCGTTCAGCTCCCAGCCGTTGGGCAGCCGCAGGCGGTAGCCGCCGGGAGTGAGCTGGTCGCCCAGTGCGGTGCTGAAGAGGGCGGGCACCGGCGCGTCGCCCCCGCCACCGCCGGCGAGCAGGCCCGGGTCGAACCCGCCCCGGCCGACGCTCCGGGACAGTTCGGCATAGGCCGCGGGGTCGACCACCAGGGCGCTCACCCGGGTCGGCGCGACGCCGCTGCCGAGGAGGAACACCTCACTCTCCCACCAGACGCTGGTGGCGAGCCGGACGCCGGGCATCGCGCCCGCCGCCTCGGTGAACCGGTCCGGCAGCGTGGTGCCGGTCGGGGCGGCGACGGCGGCGTCCCCGCCCACGACGGCCCGGGCGGCGCGCAGCCGGGCGCCGTCGACGGCGTCCAGGACGGTGGCCCCGAAGCCGGCCGTGGTGACGGCGAGGGTGAGTGCGACCATCGGCAGCAGCGAGGGGCCGGTCCGGCCGCCGCTGCCGCGGGCGGCGCGGGCCAGGCCGAGGAAGCCGACCAGGCCGGGGCGCCGCCCGGCCGCGCGGGCGAGTGCCCCGACCACGGCCGGCTGGAGCCGGGCGAGCACCAGGCCGCCGGTGACGGCGAGCAGCAGCGGGGCCGCGACGAGCAGCAGGTCCGGCTCCTGGCCGGCCGGCGCGACGCCGCGCCGGCGGACCTCCAGCACGGCCGCGACGGTGACGGCCAGCACCAGGAGTTCGCCGACCAGCCGGCGTCCGGCGTTCCGCCGCCGCGGCCGGGACCAGAACAGGGCCGCGCGGGCGGGGAAGCCCAGCAGCGCGACCAGGGTGGCGGCGAGGGCGGCCAGGACGGCCTCGGTCCAGCGCGGTGTCGACAGCAGCGCGAGGGCGAGTGCGGTCGCGGCGGCGGCCGCGGGCAGCACGGTCACCGCGCCCTCGCCGAGCAGGCGCCGCAGGACGCCGCCGCGGGAGCCCCCGCGGGCCTGGAGCAGCCGCAGCTCGGCGGTGCGCCGGTCGGTGGTGAGTCCGGCGGCCAGGAAGAGCACCACGGCACCGACCGCGGCCAGGCCGGCCGGGCCGATCGCGGCGAGCGGCGCGGCGGCGTTCTGCCGGGCGATGGCCTGGTTGAACGCGGTGGGCAGCTGGGAGCGGAGGCTGAGGTCCTCCCGGCCGGTGTAGGCGGCCAGCGCGACGGCGCCGGGGCCGGTCACGAAGCCGGTGAGCTCCCGGCCGGTCGCGGGCAGGTCGCGGGCGTGCAGCGCCGCGGTGTCGACGGGCAGCCGCCAGAAGTCGGTGGTGTGGGCGCCCCACTGGGCGACCCGCTCCAGCGCGCCGGCGGCGACGAGGCCGTCGGCCTTCAGGGCGACGTGGGGGTTGCCCTCCACGCAGGCGCGGTCGAGGCAGCCGAGGTCGTACCAGTACGGGTCGTGCGGGTCCTTGACGGTGTAGAGGCCGACCACCTCGGCCAGTTCCGGGGCCGGTCCCTCGCCGCCCCGCAGGACGTCGCCGAGCCGGATGCCGATGGTGTCGGCCGCGGCCTTGCTGAGCGCGATCGGCACCGGGCCGTCCTGGCCGCCGGGGCCAGTCGGCCAGCCGCCCGCCACCAGGGTGACCCGCTCGGTGATGCCCTGCAGGTACATCAGGCCGACCCTCGGCTTCAGGCCGTCGGGGCTGGCGTAGCCGGGGTTGGCGATCTCGCGGAACTTGTCGCCGCGCGCCCCGTAGACCGGGCCCGACGCGGCGTACCGGAACGTCCTGCCGGGCCGCGACCCGAGCTTCCGGGCGACCTCGTCGAGGTCGGCGGCGTCGAACCGGTCGTTGGAGGTGGCGACGAGGGTGTTCCAGGCGGGCCCGCGGTCCGCCAGGAAGCGGTGCAGCGCGTCGTCCGTCCCCCGGTCGAGGGCGCGCGGGAACGCGGCGGCCAGGAAGACGGTGCCGAACGCGAGCGCCGCCATGAGCAGGGCGGCGAGCCGCGCCGACCGCAGCCGGGTGCGGACCCAGGGCGCGGGCCGGTGTGCGGAGGTCGGCCGGGCCCCTCCGGCGCGGGGGTTGCGGGTGTCGGCCGGGGTGGTCACATCTCCTCCACGTGCCGCAGCCGGGCGGCCACGTCTCGACGGCGGCGTCCGATCAGGAAGACCGACAGCAGGGGTACGGCGGCGATCGCGGCCGTCAGCAGCAGGGCCCAGCCGAGCGGCAGGACGACCAGCGCCTCGGGCGTCGGCCGGCGGGCCGCCGGGGTGAGCACCACGAACGGCACGATCAGCCGGACGATCAGGGCGCCCAGCCCGAGGCCGGCCAGGCTGCCGAGCAGGACCAGCACGGCCTGCTCGGCCGCGGCGGTGCGGACCAGCCACCTGCGCGGGGTGCCGAGGGCGAGCAGCACGGTGAAGTCGGCGGCGCGCTCCCGGGCGGAGGCCGCCGCGGCGGCGGCGAAGCCGATGGCGGCCAGGACGGTGCTGGCCAGGGCGATGGCGGCGAGGGCGCTCTGCGGGGCGGCACTGAGCGGGTCGGCGAGCAGGCCGGCGGCCACCTCGTCGTTCAGCAGCAGCCGTTGCACGCCGGGGGTGGCGCGGAGCGCGGCGGCCGCCTCGGCGGGCACCCGGTCGCCCGGTCCGGTGGCGGGCAGCCACCACTCGGTGAGGTCCGGCAGCTGGCGCCCGCCGGCGGCGAACAGGCGTCCGGCGGCGGCGAGGTCGACGACGACGGCCTTGTCCCCGGCGACGGGCAGCGAGTCGACCGCGCCGGTGATCCTGAGCCGCAGGCCGACGGAGCCGAACGTCACCTGGACGGTGTCGCCGACGTCCGCGCCGACGCCTGCGAGGTAGCCGCGGGTGGCGAGGGCGGGCAGCACGTCCGGGGCCTCCGTGCCGGCGGGCAGCAGGGTGGCCTGGGTGACGACACCGGTCCCGCGGCCCTTCGGCGCGTAGCGGAGCCCGAGCACCCGCCCGTCCCGGGCCGGCAGCAGCTCGGAGCCGGAGCCGGACTCCCCGGGGGCGGTGCTGGTCCGCCAGGTGAGGCCGGCCGGGGCCGGCACGGCGGTGGCCGGGCCGGTCGCGGTGTCCGCGACGGCGATGCCCTGCACGTCCAACTCCCCGGTCAGGGCGAGGTTCTGGTCGGTGCCGAAGACCACGACCAGACCGGCGACGGTGAGCGGCGCGGCGGGGGCGCCGACCGGGGCGGCGGTGAGGGCGGCGAGGTCCGCGGTCGCCACGGCCCTGCCGTGCACGGGCACGCCGGTCAGCCGGACGCGGTAGGTGTCGCCGAAGCGGTCCCGCACCAGCAGCCAGACGTCCGGCGGCACGGCGGCACCGGTAGCCCCGGCGGCACCGGCGGACGGCTCGTTGACGAGGTCGATGTCGATCCGGGCCGGGTGGCCGGGCAGCGGCAGACCGGCCGCGGCCCCGGTGGGGGCGGGCTGGGCCAGCGGCCCGAAGAGGTCCTTGCCGTGCTGCCCGCCGAGCAGGTCCGGGCGGACCGGGACGCGGTCGGCGAAGCCGGCGGCGTCGAGGGCGAGCACCTGGCCGGTGGCGCCGGCCGGCAGCGTGTGCTCCTGGCGGATCACCGGTATCAGCCGGTCGCCGCCGGGCAGCGCGCCGTAGCGGCCACCCTGGCCCATCGAGGCCAGCTGCGAGCCGGTGATCCGCAGCCCGCCGGCGGTGGCGAAGTCCGCCTGGTCGCGCTGGGATTCGGACCAGGTGCGCTGCTGGCCGAGCGCCAGTACCCCGGTGGAGACCGCGAGCACCAGCAGCAGGACCGGCCCGGTGGCCCGGCCGGGGCGGCGTGCGAGCTGCCAGCCGGCCAGGGCGGGCACCAGGCCGCGGCCCCGGGCGGCGATCCGGCCGCCGAGCCGGGCGGCGAACGGCAGGAGGCGCAGCACCAGCAGGGTGCCCGCGCCGAGCGCCAGCGTGGGGGCGGCGACCAGGACCGGGTCGAGGCCGAGCCGGCCGCTTGCGTCCGTCGACAACCCTCCCTCGTACTGCGCCAGTTGGTAGTAGGCGAGAGCGGCGAGGCCGACCACCGCGAGGTCGGCACCGGAACGCACCGCATTGGCGACCAGCGCCTGCCGGCGGCCCGCACGGCGCAGCACGGCGCTGCCGGCCCCGCGCAGCACCGTGGGGACGGTGGTGAGGAGGACGCAGGCGAGCGCGCACCCGGTGGCGATCGGCCAGAGCGTCCAGCTCAGGCCGGTGTCGAGCGGCACCCGGGCGAGCGGCCCGCGATGGGCGAGGGCGCTCAGCAGCAGCGGGGTGAACAGCGGCGCGAGGGCCGCGGCGGGCACCGCGAGCAGCAGCGCCTCGGTGGCGGAGAACAGGCCGAGACGGGCGCCGGAGGCCCCGCGCGCGGCCAGCAGGGCGTTCTCGCCCTCCTGCCGGGCGGCCATCAGCTGCACCACCAGCAGGAGGACGGCGGCGGCGAGGACGGCGAGTTGGAGCGCACCGATCAGCAGGGTGGAGCGGGCGACCAGTGCACTGGACTCCACCTCCCCTAGCATGACCGGGAGTTCGGTCCGGACCTGCAGCCCGGTCGCCTTGGTGAGGTCGTCGGCGAGGCCGGCGGCGCGGTCGCGCACGGCGGCGGCCCCGGTGTCGCGGATGCCGGCGAAGTCCGCGCCGAGCAGCCAACTGCGGCCGTTCTGCGGGACGACGGCGGTGGTGAAGGCGGAGTCGTCGACCAGCAGCGGCCCGTAGGTGGTGAAGCCGCCGGTCTGGATCTCCCGGCCGCCCAGGGTGTCGAGCCCCCAGTACGGGGTGGCGGGGTCGTCGGCGCGGTAGACCCCGGTGACGCGCACGGTGAGCGGCCGGCCGTCGTAGCGGTCGTCGAGCCGGACGTCGGCGGGCAGGTTCGCGGCGGCGAGGCCGAGCCGGGTCAGCGTGGTCTGCGGGACGGCGACCTCGACCGGCCCCGCGGCGGCGCCCTGGGCCGGGCGCTGGACGGCCGCGGGCCAGCCGCCGGCCAGCAGGTGGACGCGGCCGCGGTCGAGGGAGGCGAGCAGGGTGAGGTCGACGGCCGCCTTCTGACCGCTGGGCGGGGTGGCGGGCGGCGTGGCGGCAGCGGGTGCGGCGGCAGGTGCCCCGGCTGCCGGGAGGCCGTACGAGCGGCTGCGGGCGAGGCTCTCGGTACGGACGGCGAGGCCGCCGAAGAGGCCGCCCCCGTAGGCGGCGACCGCGGCGTCGTCGGCGGACCTCTTGTCCAGGCCGTGCTCGCCGCTCACCAGCACCGTGGTCCGCGCGTGGCCGTCCCCCTGCAGGGCCTGGCGCAGCCCGGCCTCCCCGACCGTACGGTTGAACGCCACCAGCGCGGTGAGCACCGCCGTGGTGATCAGCACGGTGAGCAGGACGGCACCGGCCAGCGGCAGTCGCCCGCGCAGACGGCGCACGACGAAGCCGAGCATCCCGTTCCTCCCCCTGACGACACCCCGGTCCCCGTACACCTGCGAGGCCACCCCGATCAGGGGGCCGGCCAGGGCTGAACGCCCGTCACGGGCCGAGGTGGTGATCACCGGCGCTTGATCACCGGATAGCGGACGATGCTGTCAGATCCGTACTCAGAACGGAAGGGACTTGCGCGAATCATGTAACTGGTGAGCAAATTCTCGGCATTGAACGTTCTCGCTCACGTGACGCACCGCCTTTAAGTCATGGACACATCACAAATGCAAATCCATGACCGCGGCACCACCGAGCCGAAGAACCGCAGTGCCGCAGTACCGAAGTGCCGAAGTACCGCAAAGCCACAGAACCGCAGCACCGCAGGCCCGACAGACACCCAGGGGGACGCCGCATGACGCAGCAACCGGTCGGCACCGTGACCACGTCCACGACCGCGCCCATGGTCGACGTCACCGACCTCCGGCACACCTTCGGCACCGGCGAGCGGGCCGTGCACGCGCTGCGCGGCGTCTCCTTCACCATCCACCGCGGTGAACTGACCGCCCTGAAGGGCCGGTCGGGTTCGGGCAAGACCACCCTGCTCAACCTGGTCGGCGGCCTCGACTCCCCGACCAGCGGGACCATCGCCCTGGACGGCACCGACCTGGCGGGACTGGACGAGGACGGCCGGCTGGCCATGCGCCGGGACCGGATCGGCTTCGTGTTCCAGTCCTTCGGGCTGATCCCCGTCCTCACCGCCGCGGAGAACGTCGGGGTGCCGATGCGACTGCGCAAGGTGCCTGCGGCCCAGCGCGAGGAGCGGGCCCGGACCCTGCTGGCCATGGTCGGCCTCGCCGACCACGCCGACCAGCGCCCCGGGGAGCTCTCCGGCGGACAGCAGCAGCGGGTCGCCATCGCCCGCGCCCTGGCCAACGAGCCCGACCTGATCATTGCCGACGAGCCGACCGGCCAGCTGGACTCCGAGACCGGCCGTTCGATCATGCAGTTGCTGCGCGCCGTGGTCCGCAGCGAGGGCGTCACCGCACTGGTCGCCACCCACGACCCGACCCTGATGGAGCTCGCCGACCGGGTGATCGAGCTCCAGGACGGCCGGATCGCCGAAGCCGCCTCCTGACCCGCCCGGACGGGGAGGTCCGGGGGCGCGTCCGGGCGCGGGTCCTGCGTCAGAGCGCTTTGAGCGCGGCCTCGCACTCACGGCAGCGTCGCGTACGCTGCGAGGGCGGGTACCACGGGTCCCCCGGCCCGGCCGGCTGGTAGGGCTCCCGTTCGAGGTCACGGGTGTCCATCCCGCAGAACGTGGCCGGGCCCGGGTCCTCCGGCACGTCCGGGTCGGGCGGCGCCGCGTGCACCCACCGGATCCGGGCGCCCACGTCGACCTCCCCCGCGTCCAGCACCTCCGTGGACGACTCCAGCTCGACCAGCACGATCACTCCGCTCATACCTCGACCCTGCGCCCCACCGGCACCGCCCGCATCCCGGCCCGGACCCTTCACGCGCCACGCCGTGCCGGCGGTGCCCTGGCGGGCCTGCGGGTAGTGGCGGGCCATGAACTCGGCGGTGATCTCCGTCCGCCGGAGCATGCCCTCGGCCTGTTCGGGGGTGGCCCTGATGCTGTGGCCGACGAGCGGCACCAGCTGCTCCCGGCCGCGCAGCCGGTAGCCGACCCGGGGCCCCTCCGGGGTCTGCACGGTGGCGCCGATGTTCTCGACGGTGCGCGGGCCCACCGACATGAGGACCTGCGCCCCGTACTCGCGGCCGAGGGCGACGCAGTCGCGGATCTCGCCGAGGGTGTGCCGGCTCAGTCCGAAGGTCTCGGTGATCCGGTTGATGGTGAACCCGTTGCGGGCCCCCAGCCAGGGCGGATGCGGTCGAAACCACCCGGAAGGCGGAATCCGGATCGTGATCCGCGCCCGTCAGCCACGTGCCGGGTTCTCGACGCCCGGGCGACGTGGCCGGCCCGGCGAGCAACGCGGAGGCCGGGTGGCGATCCGCCGTCGCCGCGACACCTGGTTCGGGAAGACAGCCATACCGGATGTATCCGCATAGCGACCGCCGACACCAGGCCATCCATGCGCCGGATCCGGCCGATTCCCTTCCGTCGGCGACCTCCTCCAGCGGATGCCCGCACGATCATCCTGGCACTGGTTCGTAGCGCCACTTTCTGCACACGGAAGGACTGTTTCCGAACGATGCGACACATCCGCACGTCGATACTCGGGCTCCTGTTATCGGCCCTGTTGTCACTGACGCTGACACCCCCCGCGTGGGCCGGGCCTTTGGAGGAGCCGGGCAGCGGCACCGCAGCCCACGGCGGCGGTGCGGCACCCCACGCCGCCTCTCCCCCGGCCCCGTGGTCGCTCGACCAGAAGCGCCGTCAGGCCCGCGACCTCAAGGCCGAAGGGCCGACCGGTCCGCCGGCGGCACAGGTGGCGCAGCGGATCGCCGGCCCCGGCACCGAGGGCTTCCACAGCCTCACGGAGGAGGAGTTGCGGGCCCTGTCGTCGGTGGGGGCCCGGCCGGTGTCCGCGAGGAGTGCCCGTGACACGGAGGGTGTGGCAGCGGACTGGCCCTCCGGTCACCCGTACATCGCCGGTGTCCGGACCTTCGTCGACAACCTCCAGAGCGGGAACACCGGGCTGTCGTGGTGCGCGACCTGGGACTTCAATCCGGACACCCCGGCGGCCCTGCGGGCGAGCAGCCGCGGGAACGTCTCGGTCACGTTCTACCGGGCGTCCGACAATGCCCTGATCGCGGGCGACCAGTGGATGGTCTACGAGTCCACCGGATGGTGCTCCTTCAGCGCGCCGATCCAGCGTGGTGTGGCCTACTACGTGAAGGTGCGGTACGGGTACGCGGACGGGAGCTCGGACGAGCTGACGTCGATCGCGGCCCCGCCGGTGCCGGTCGTCGGCGTGCCGGACAACGTGTCGCTCGCGTGCCCGAACTCGCCCTCCAGCACCGGGATCGTGCTGAGCCTGGTGAAGTACTGCGGTGACCCGGTCAGCACCTCGACGGGTGCCTTCGGCGAGGCGGTCACGGACGCCGAACTGCCCGGCCCCGGGCAGCCGTTCAAGCTGACCCGGAGCTACTCCTCCTCGTCGTCGGTCTCCGGTGTGCTCGGCAGGGGCTGGGTCTTCCCGTACTCGGCGTCCCTGAACGTGGGCCAGGCGGTGGTCACCTTCCGGGCCGAGGACGGCTCGCAGGTCGACTACGCGGTCCAGGGCGACGGTTCGCTGAAGGCCACCCGGCCGTACGTCCATTCCAGCCTGCAGCGCCGGGGCGCCGGGTACGTGCTGACCACACCGGACCGGCACCAGCTGGTGTTCGACCAGGCCGGCCGGCTGACCGCCATGGCCGACCCCTCCGGCACCGGCCTCACGATGTCCTACACCGGTAGCCAGCTCACCGGCATCACCGACGGCGCCGGACGGTCCGTCGGCTTCTCCTACACCGGCGGGCTGCTGACCGGCGTGACCCTGCCCGGGCAGCGCACGGTCACCTACCAGTACACGGGCGGGCTGCTCACCGCCGTCCGCGACCCGCGCGGTCAGAGCACCGCTTACGGCTACGACGCGAACGGCCGGCTCACCACCGTCACCGACCCGCTCGGCAAGGTCGTGACCGCCAACACCTACGACGGCTCGGGCCGGGTCGCGAGCCAGGTCGACGCGCTCGGCGGCACGACCACGTTCGGCTACGACACCGCCAACTCCACGACATACGTGACCCACCCCGACGGCGGGATCTGGACCCACGTCTACGCCGGCGGCGTCATCAGCTGGCAGTCCGACCCCTACGGCAAGACCACCCGCTACACCTACGACGGCGCGTTCAACCGCACGGCGTTCACCGACCCGAACGGCAACACCTCCGCGTTCACCTTCGACGCCAACGGCAACGTGCTGACCAGCACCGCCCCGGCACCGGTGTCCGCCAGGCAGACGTGGACCTACGACGGCAACAACAACGTCACCTCGCGCAAGGACGCACTCGGCCGCACCACCACCTACAGCTACAACGCGCTCAACCAGCTGACCGACAGCACCGACCCGGCCGGCGGGAAGACCAGCTACACGTACACCCCGCTCGGCGCCCTGGCCACCGTCACCACGCCCCGCGGGGCCACCACCACCTACGGGTACGACGGCGCGGGCAACCGCACCTCCGTCACCACCCCGCTCGGTGAGAGGACGACGTTCTCCTACGACGCGGCCGCCCGCCTCACCGGCAAGACCGATCCGCGGGGGAACACGGCCGGGGCCGACCCTGCCGCCTACACGACGAGGTACGCCTACGACGCGGGCGGCCTGCTCACCTCCGCCACCGACCCGCTCGGCAACACCACCACGTACGGCTACGACGCGGCGGGCAACCTGACCAGCGTCAAGGACCCCACCGGCAACGTCCTGGCCTACGGCTACGACGCGGCGGGAAACCGCACCACGGTCAAGGAGCCCGCGGGCACCACCACGACCAGCGTCTACGACCCGGCCGGGAACCTGACCTCCGTCACGGACCCGCTCGGCAACAGGGCCACCTACGGCTACGACAAGAACAACCGGCTCACCAGCACGGTCAGCCCGCGGGGCAACGCCTCCGGCGCCACCGCCGCCACGTACACCACCACCTACGGCTACGACGCCAACGGGAACCGGACCACCGTGACGGACCCGACCGGGGCCACCACGGCGACCGCCTATGACGTGATCAACCGTCCGGTCACCGTCACGGACCCGCTCGGCAACAGCGCCTCGACCGCCTACGACGGCGCGGGCCAGGTCACCACGACCACGGACCCGTCCGGCGCTAAGAGCACCATCGGCTACGACGCGGCCGGCCGGCCGACGAGCCTGACGGACGCGCTCGGCAAGACCACCGCCACCGGCTACGACGCCGACGGCAACACGGTCGCGCGCACCAGCCCCGAGGGCAACAGGACCACCTGGACCTATGACAAGGACCAGCGTCCGACCGCCGTCACCGACCCGCGGGGCAACGCCTCCGGCGCCACCGCCGCCACCTACACCACCACCTACGGCTACGACGCCGCCGGGAACCCGACCACCGTCAAGGACTCGCTCGGCAACACGACGGGCACCACCTATGACGCGCTGAACCGGCCGACCCGGGTGACCGACCCGCTGGGCCGGACCACCGCCACCGCCTACGACGCGAACGGACGCGTCACCACCGTGACCGACCCGACAGGCGCGGTGACCACCAACACCTGGAACACGGCCGGCGAGCGGACCGGCAGGACCGACGCCAACGGCCACGTCACCGGCTACACGTACGACGCGCTCCACCGCGTCACGAGCGTCACCGACCCGCTCGGCGGCAAGGTCGGTTACGGCTACGACCCCGACGGCCACGCCACCACGACCACCAACGCCCGCGGCCTGACGGCCACCGTCGGCTACGACCCGCGCGGCCTGCCCACCGGCACCACCTACTCCGACGCCACACCGGCCGTCTCCCGGACCTACGACAAGGCCGGGCGTCCTGCCACCGTCGCCGACGCCACCGGAACCCGCGCTCTGGGCTACGACCCGGCCGGGCGGCTGACCTCCGTCTCCAAGCCCACCGGCGGCACCGGCTTCGTCTACGCCTACGACCCCGTCGGCAACCTGACCAGCCGCCAGTACGCCGACGGCCGCAAGCTCACCTACGCCTACGACGGCGACCGCCGCCGCACCCGGCAGACGGTCGACGGCGCCAGCACGCTCTACGCCTACAACCCGGCCGGGCAGCTGACCGGCACCACCCTGCCCGCCACCAACGGCTACACCGAGACCCGCACCTACGACCCCGCGGGACGCCTCAGCGCCATCGCCGGCACCAAGGCCGGCACGACCCTCGCCTCCTGGCAGCTCACCCGCGACGCGGCCGGCCAGCCCACCAGCGTCACCGCCGACCGGCTCGGGCTGGGAGCCGGTGTCCAGACCTATACCTACGACCAGGCCGGACGCCTGCTCTCCGGCTGCCCCGTCTCGCCGTCCACCGTCGGCTGCGCGAGCGGCACGCTCACCTACACCTACGACAAGGTGGGCAACCGCCTCACCCAGACCGACGCCTACGGCACCACCACCTCCACCTACGACGCGGCCGACCAGCTGACCAAAACCAGCATCGGCACGGCCACCACCACCTACGCCCACGACGCCGACGGCAACCTGACCAGCGTCAAGAACCCCTACCGCGACCAGACCGTCGCCAGCGGCGCGAGCCTCGCCCCCGGCACGATCCTGACGTCGAACAACGCCCGGCTGATCATGCAGGCGGACGGCAACCTCGTCCTGTACCAGATCGACACCGGCCTCGCCGTCTGGTCCACCGGAACCACCGGCCACCCCGGCGCCCGCGCCACCCTGCAGGCCGACGGCAACCTCGTCGTCACCGACACCGGCGGCGCCGTGCTGTGGAGCACCAACACCGCCGGAAACACCGGGGCCGTGGCCAAGGTCCAGGACGACGGCAACTTCGTCCTCTACGACGCCGCCAACAAGGCGCTGTGGTCCTCCAAGACCTACCGCGACCCCCTCGCGATCCACGCCACCACCTACACCTACGACGCCGCCGGGCGCCCCAGCACCATCGTCGGCAAGCAGACCTTCACCTTCACCTACGACGCCGACGGCAACCGGGTCACCACCAAGACCAACGGCACCCTCTCCCGCACCCTCACCTGGGACGTCAACAACCCGATCCCGCAGATCGCCACCGAGACCAACGGCTCCGGCGCGCTGATCGGCGACTACACCTACAACCCCCTCGGCCTCCCGCAGAGCCAGCACGACTCCGCCGGGGCCACCTACCACCACCACGACTGGCTCGGGTCCGTCACCGACCTCACCAACGCCACCGGTGCCCAGCAGAGCCGCACCTCCTACGACCCCTACGGACGGTCGGGCACCGCCACCACCGCCACCGGCGCTCCGGCCACCCCGTTCGGCTTCGCCGGCCAGTACAACGACCCGGTCGTGCCCGGCAAGCAGTACCTCCGGGCCCGCGAGTACGACACCGCCAACGGCCGCTTCAACAGCCGCGACCCCCTCGCCACCCCGGCGAACTCCCCGTACACCTCCGCATACGCCTACGCGGCCGGCGCGCCCACCGTCTACACCGACCCCACGGGTCTGTCGCCCGAGGACGACGACCCGGAGGACATGACCTGGTACGAGGCCATCGGCAGCGGCCTCGTCAAGGGCTTCAAGGCCCCGTTCGTCTTCGGGAACGACGCCTACAACGCCCTCGCGGGGAACGACGGCGGCGTCGGCGCGTTCGTCGACAAGTACGTCCCCGTCCGCCCGGCCTACGCGATGTACGTCGCGGAGAGCAAGCTCCGCGAGTTCGGCTGCAACAACGTCGCCGACATCGTGCGGAAGAACGCCGACGAACTGGCCCAACAGGTCGCGGTGGCCGGCCTCGGCGGCCTGAGCAGGTGGATAACCGGCCCCGGGAAGCTCGAGGCGTCGGTGGTCACCGATCAGCTCTCCAGCCTCGAACGTGAAGTGGCCCTCCAGCGGGCCAAGCGGACCGGCACCGGCCCCAAGATGCTCATGAACACAGACGTGATCCAGGCCACGGCGAAGAAGTTCGGCATCGACTACAGCGGCATCAGGGTGGAACTGCGGAAGGCGACCGCCGGTCTCGGCGGCTTCACCAAGCCGGACCAGACGGTCGTACTCGCCCGCGACGCCTTCCTGAACGAGGAGACGCTGGCCCGCACGCTGTTCCACGAGAAGATCCACGTCGAGGACATCCGACGCGGACTGCCCTATCCCAAGTCGCAGGAGGAAGCGGAACCGTGGGAAGACCGCGCCTACGCCCAGGAGGAGGAGTGGTGGCAGAATGTCGGGAGGCACGTCCGTTAGGGGCCCCCGGACTGCAGGAAGCAGATGACGTGCAGAACCGCCACGCGGACTGGGAGACCTGGCTGAGCTGCTACCAGCAGGCCGTCTCCTCCCGTCCCGATCGCATCGAGGAAGAGTGCCCCAACTGCGGAAGCCGCTCCCTGGAGCTGGTCTTCATCGGCCCCCTGGGCCTCGGAGCCGGGGCCGCGAACTTCTGGTGCGGTACCTGCCTCACGGGCATCGTCATCTCCCGGTGCCCCGTCCCTGAAGGCGCACGCTTCATCCCGTCCGATCAGCCGCGGAACGGGAACTCCGGCCGGCCACCGAACTTCGTTCTGGTGGTCCCGGAGTAACCCGCGGTCCCGCACCTCCGGCAGGCGGGGGCACCAGCCCCCGCCTGCCGTTCCCGTTCCCCGGCGGACCACCTCGCGATTCAGGCCATGCCGGGTCAGGACGGCAGGGTGATCGACTGGGCGTGGTGGAAGACGTTCTTGGGGTCCCAGGTCTTCTTGGTCCTCTGCAGGCTCGACGTACACCGGCTCAGCCTCTACGCAGTACGACGCGGAGCGCGCGCTGAAGCCGACCACGCTGCATGTCGGCCACGGCGGACCACTGGACCCGGCCGACTGGGCGGCCGGGGAACAGCACCGGCTGGACAGGCTCGCCGCCCGCGGCCGGCTGCGCACTCGGGCAGAAGTCGGCAGCGCCACGGGGAAGTCGACGAGCAGCAGGCGATGAGCAGTGATCACCATCCGGTGATGGCCGGTGCGTCGGACTGGTGCTGCTGCCAGGCCGCGTTGAGGCGCGTCAGCCGGTCGGCGGCGGCGACGCCGCGCAGGGACGCGACCCGGCCGCCGCTGAGCTCGAACGCCACGGCGCCCACGACCCGGCCCTCGACCACGGCGAGGACGGCCGGGGAGCCGTTGACCAGCGCCATGTGGAAGGCGGGGGAGCCGCCGGCCAGCCGGCGCTTCGCCGGAGTGGGCCTGAAGCCGGCCCGGACGATGGTGGCGACGCGCTCGGGTGTGCGGTACCGCAGCAGCCGCTTCGCCAGTCCGGCGCCGTCCGAGACCATGGTCACGTCGGCGGTGAGCATCGCCACCAGCTGATCGGTGCGTCCCGATGTGGCGGCGGCGAGGAACTCCTCGACGACCCGGCGCGCGGCCGCGCGGTCCACCTCGTCGCCGCCGCGGCGTTCGGCGGCGACCCGGCGCCGGGCCCGGTGGACGTGCTGCTGGCTAGCCGACTCGGTGATGCCGAGGATCCCGGCGATCTCGGCATGGGGGTAGGAGAAGGCCTCGCGCAGGACGTAGGCGGCCCGCTCGACCGGCGAGAGGCGCTCCATGAGGGTCAGGACGGCCAGGGACACCGACTCGCGCTGCTCGAAGGTCTCGGCGGGGCCGAGCATCGGGTCGCCCTCGAGGAGCGGCTCGGGCAGCCAGTCCCCGACCGCGCGCTCGTGGCGCGCCTGCGCCGAGCGGAGCCGGTCGAGGCAGAGGTTGGTGACGACCTTGGTCAGCCACGCCTCCGGCACCTCGATGCGTTCCCGGTCCGCGGCCTGCCAGCGAAGGAACGCGTCCTGCACGGCGTCCTCGGCGTCGGCGGCCGAGCCGAGCAGACGGTACGCGAGCGAGGCCAGCCGGGCCCGGCCGGCCTCGAAGCGATCGATGGCTGCGCTTTCCATGCGGAGCAGCCTATGCGGCGGCCTGCACACCGACCCGGTCCGGCGCGGTGGTCAGGTGGCGCCTGCGCTTCGGCAGGCCGAAGGTCGGGTGGGCGATGCTCCAGGCGGACCCCTTCAGCACGCCCGACTTGAGCCGCGCGGCGATGCGGCCGCCCAGGTACCAGGACTTCGATCGGACGTCCCCGTCCACCATCTGGAAGATGGCGTCCCGCCGCCCCAGGCTGATGTGGTTGCCGTAGTACTTCAGCCCGGCGGTGGGGACCTTACTGTCCGTCAGGCGTGCGATGATCGCGGCGGTCGCCTGCATGTTGGTGAAGCCGGCCGAGGCGCAGGACATCGGCAGCGGCCGGCCGTTGTCGCCGATCGCGTAGGCGCAGTCACCGGCGGCGTAGACGTCGGGGTGCGAGACCGAGCGCATGGTGCGGTCGACGACGATCTGGCCGGTCTCGGCGACCTCCAGGCCGCTGGCGGCGGCGATGGGGTGCACGGCGAACCCGGCCGCCCACACGGTCACGTCGGCCGGGACGGACCCACCGTCGGCGGTGACCGCCCGGGCCGACTCGACGGCCCGGACAGTGGTGTGCTCGTGGACGATGATGCCCAGCCGGTCGAAGGACCGGTGCAGGTGGTGGCGGGCCTTCGGGGAGAGCCAGGCGCCCAGCCCGCCGCGGGCGACGAGCGCGACCGAGAGATCAGGCCGCGACTCGGCCAACTCGGTGGCGGTCTCGATGCCGGTCAGCCCCTCGCCGACGACCAGCACGGTGCCGCCTGCGCCCAGTCGGGCCAGGCGCTCGCGCAGGCGCAGCGCCGAGGACAGGCCGGTCACGTCGAAGGCGTACTCGGCCACGCCGGGGACCCCGTGGTCGGCCACGGAGCTGCCGAGCGCGTAAAGAAGCGTGTCGTACACGAGCTCGTCCTCGCCGTCCTCGCCGGTCACGGCGACGGTGCTGCGCTCGGGGTCGATACCGGTGACACGTGCCAGGCGCAGCCGCACCCCGGTGCCGGCGAAGACGTCGGCGAGCTTGCGGAACGCGACGTCCTGGCCGCTCGCGAGCTGGTGGAGCCGCATCCGCTCGACGAACTCGGGCACGGCGTTGACGACGGTGATCTCGGTGTCGGCGGGCGAGAGCCGTCGGGCCAGGGTTCCGGCCGCGAAGGCCCCGGCGTATCCGGCGCCGAGGACGACGATGCGGTGCTTCATGGCGTTGCTCCTGTCTCGTTCGCGGACCCCTTGAACGAGACGGCGCCCCGATTGCTGACAGGAGCCGGGTGTGACGTGCGTCACCCATCCGGGGCGAGCGACTGAGCCCGAGCCTGTCGCTCGACCGGCTCACTTGGGCGGCAGCCCGGCCGCGAAGGCGAGCCCGCGGTCGATCCACTCCGCGAGGGCACCGTCCTCGGCCAAGGCGCCGGGGGCCACCGTGATCCAGCCGGTCATCGGACGGCCGGTGAAGTCGAACAGCCGGGCGCCGGGCCGGGCCAGGGCTTCCTCGGTGGCGTCGGGCCCGACCCGCACGATGAGTTCGTCGCCGATGACGCCGACCGCGAGATTCCCGTCCAGAAGGAACGACAGGCCGCCGAACATCCGCTTCTCGGTGACAGCGGTCTCCGCCGCTAGTCGGGCGCGGCCAGCGGCTCCGGCGCGGGCCAGGCCAACGGCCGCGCGCACCCCGGCAGGCCGGGATCACTGCCTTCAGCAGTTTCCGACGGAACGTCACATACCTTACAAAAAGGAAGTGTGGCGAGCTCTCTCGCGCCGGTCACCGTCGACGGGGTTCCCGCCACGGCCCTCACCCATGTCGCTCCCACTCCCGGCCATGACGCGCAGGACCTGAATGGGATCGGCCCGGACCTCCAGAAGGCAGAACCTCATGCAGAAGATCACTCGGCTCGCCGTGGCTCTCGCGACCGCGCTCACCGCGGCAGCCGCCGGCGCCCCATCGACCGCAGCGGCATACGGCGGCGGAGGCCACCCGCGCGGCGGAAACCACGCGGTGTTCGTCCAGACCGACAATCCGGCGGGCAATCAGGTCATCGCCTACCGGCGGGCGGACGACGGGCAGCTCACCCCGGCCGGCGCCTATGACACCAACGGCCTCGGCGGCGTCCTGGACGGATCGGTCGTCGACCACCTCGCCTCCCAGGGCTCCCTGACCTATGACCCGCGCCACGCCCTGCTGTATGCGGTGAACGCCGGAAGCGACACCGTGTCCGTCTTCTCCGTGAACGGCGACCGGCTCGCGCTGCGCCAGGTGGTGGGCTCCGGCGGCCGCTTCCCGGTCAGCGTCGCCGTGCACGACGACGTCGTCTACGTGCTCAACGCCCTCGACGGCGGCTCGATCCAGGGCTACACCGTCCGCAACGGACACCTCCGGGCAGAGACCGGCTGGAACCGTCAACTGGGACTCGACCCGAACGCCACGCCCCAGTTCACCAACACCCCCGGGCAGGTCGGCTTCACCGGCGAGGGCTCCCAGCTCGTGGTCACCACCAAGGCGAACGGCAGCAGCCTCCTGGTCTTCGACCTCGACCGCTCCGGCGCCCCCTCCGACACCCCCGTCACGACCAGCCTGCCCGGGGCCGTGCCCTTCGCGTTCGTCCCCAACGGCCGGCACGGCCTGTTCGTGGCCGAGGCCGGCACCAACGCCGTCGCGACGTTCACGATCCACCGCGACGGCACCGCCACGCAGGAGGCTTTCGCGACCACCGGCCAGGCGGCCACCTGCTGGATCGTCGCCGTCCGCGACCTGCTCTACACCTCCAACGCCGGCAGCTCCACCCTCACCGGCCTGCGCACCGCCGACCGCGGCCGCCAACTGACCGTCCTGGGCAACACGCCCACCGACCCCGGCACCGTCGACGCGGCGGTCTCCACGAACGGGCGCTACCTCTACGCCCAGACCGGCCTCAACGGCATCGTCGACGAGTTCGCGATCAACGACGACGGTTCCCTCACCCGGCTCGGCTCCCAGACCGTCCCCGGCGGCGCCGGCGGCGAAGGCATCGTCGCCTTCTGACCACCGCCCACAGCGACCGGCCGGGCCCCGCACTCCGGTGTACACGGCCCGGGCCGGTCGCTGCCCGCGGCCTTTCGCCGTGGCCGACACGGCCGGTCGCGCACAACCGCGGAAGGGCGCGCGAACAGCACGGCACTGGCGATCTCGGCGAGGGCGGTGGTGACGGGCGGCGTCGCGCTGCGGGCGAGGGCCGACGGCCGCTCCCCACACGACAGTTCGCGCCAGCGTGCTGCGGCGCGGACCTGCCGGTCGGCCTCCTCGACCGCGCCCGACGGCGCGTCGCCGCCCCGGACCGCGACGCCCGCCAGGTCGCGGATCGCATCATTTCCGCTGGACGGATCGCATCAGCTGGACGGATCGCATCAGCTCTCGCCAAGCGCCGTGAGAGCTCGTCAAGCAGAGCCAACACACGCCGCCACCGAACGACGACGATGCAGTCACCGGGTCCGGCCCGGTCTGGCGGGCTCAGTCGGCTTCGGCCCGGGTCTCGACGTCCTCGATGCCGCTCGGGCTGCCGGCGCGGATCCACCGGACGTACAGCCCGCCACCGATGGCGAGGGTGGCGACCAAGGAGAGGAGCGGCCAGCCGCGCAGCAGGTTGACGAGCAAGGTGAAGGCCACGGCCGCGGCGGCGACGGCGTTGAGGGCGGCGAGCAGCGGCTTCCGCTCGGTGCGGGCGAAGCGCGCCATGGCGAGCAGGCCGACCAGGAAGCTGACGAACACCGACACCGCGTAGAAGAGAACGAGCTCCTGTTCCTGGCCGGCGGCGGCCAGAATGATCACTGCGGCGGCGCCCAGGTAGACCACGACCGACCAGTACGGGGTGTGGTGCTTGTTGGTGCGGCCGAGGAACGCCGGCAGCACGCCCGGCCGCTCGTCCGTACCCGCCAGAGCCTTGAGCAGACCGGGGCCGGCCTGGAAGGAGGAGCTGGCGGCGGCGAGCAGCAGCAGCGAGCTGGTGAGCTGGAACGCGCCGTACAACCAGCCGGGGCCTGCGGCGGCGTGGGCGATGTCGGCAATCTGGGTGGAGTCGGCGCCGGGCAGGCCGATGTGCAGGTTCACGGCCAGGGCGGTGAGGGCGAGGGTGAGGCCGCCGACGATGACCAGAAGCAGGGCAAGGGTGCCGCGGCCGAAGCGGCGGCGGTGGGTGTCGTCGAGCTGGCCCAGCTGGGCGATCGCGGTGGAGGGTGCCTCGACACCGGTGGCGAGGGCCATCGCGACGGGGAAGGCGAGGACGACGGCGAAGACGGCGGAGCGGCCGGGGTCGGTGTGGGCCGGGGCGCTGCCGGTGCTGTGCGGGTGGGTGAAGCCGAGCACCAGCACGGCGACGGCCGCGAGGACGAACAGGACGGTCATCACGGCGAACAGCAGCCGGCCCCCGTGGCCGAACCAGGTCAGGCCCGCGACGACCACCAGCAGCACCAGGGCCAGCGGAATCCGGATCGGGGCGAGGGCCGGGAGCAGCGCGATCACGGCGCTGGACGCGGCGGCGATGGAGATGCCGATGGTCAGGACGAAGTCCACCACCAGCGCCCCGATCGGCAGGAAGGTCCATCTGGCGCCGAACGCCCGCCCGGCCGCGGCCGCGGCGCCGCCGCCCTTGGGGAAGCGCCGCACCAGCTGCCAGTAGTTCGCGGTGACGAGTACGACCAGGCCGATCACCAGCGACATGGTGGGCAGCAGCAGGCCGAGGTCACCGTGCAGGGCGTGCAGGGCGGCCTCGATCGCGTACGCGACGGAGGAGACCGGGTCGGCGATCACCGCGAAGGCGAACGCGAAGAACAGCACCGAGCGGCGCGGGCCACGCGCCACTGAAGGCGTGGTCGGCGCGGCGGCGGTTCTGGCAACAACCATGGCGGGGAAGCCTTCCGATCGGCGGAGGAACAGACAAATCGCCGACCAGACTTCCCGGCACACCAAGCGTTAACGATACGACAGGAACGCGCATGCGACGCGTCAAGGATTCGTTAAGACCCCGCCGCCGGCCCATCCTCCTCACCGGCGGGCCGCCTGCGAGACAGGCTGCGCTCGAGGTCGCGCAGGTCCTTGATGATCGACCCGCGGACCTTGCGCGCCATGAGCGGCGCGGCCAGGCGGTAGTAGCCGCTCGCGTCGCCCCGGACCCGGATCCGGGCGAGCGTGCCGCCCGGGTGCGGGGCGAAGGAGTACGTGATGTGCATCGGCATGGGGCCTGCGCCCGAGACCATGTCGAGCGGGCGCCCGGGCTCGTGCGCGGCCACCTGGAGCACGTGGTCGATCCTCCCCCAGCCTCCGGCCGGGGGTACCCCCACGCCGAGGAAGTGGGCGGTACGGGTCACCTCTGCACCCACCCCGAACCCGCCGGTCGGTGCTTCCCGGGTGACCTCGGCGGAGCGGATGCCCTGCGTCCACTCGTGATCGTGCCGTCAGTCCATGGCGTACGTGGCCACCTGCTCCACCGGCTGCGGGATCACCCGTCCAGCCGTCTCGTCGAGCGGCATCTCACACCTCCACCTCCATCCTGCGGCCCCGTCCACCTCCTCCGCCCTCACCGAGGACGCAACTCTCCGTGACCGGATCGACCGAGGCCCTCGGCGTGGCGCTCGACTTCCCCGATGCCACTGGGACCCCTCCGCAGTCTCCCGGCATAGGCCCGGACGGCGATCCACGACGACGGGACTCCCGGAACCGCCCATGCGCGGACAGCGCGAGCCTCCGGGAACGTCGGGGCGATCGGTTCTACCGTGCGCTTCATGGGAGAACCTGCGTACTCGACCCGCCTTGAGCGGATCCTCGGCGTTCAGCTTTCGGAAGACGCGGTGCGCCAGTGGCCGCAGAGCGGCGAACTCATCAGGGGGAGGTCACGGATCGCCGATGTGGAGTCCCACTTCGTCGGATTGAGACTCGGGGTGGGGAGGCGGCACGCCTTGGGTAACACTGTCGTCGTCGAGTGGAGCACCGACTACGGCGAGGCCCAGATTTACCGGAACGTCTCCATTGCCGAGCTTGAGAACGGAATGGCGGTCCGGGTGACCGATTACTGGGGCGGGCCGTTCACCCCGCCCGCCTGGCGGAAGACGCTGGCGGAAGGCCTCGAAATGCCCGCAGACGGTACCTGGCCCGCCGCCGACGCCCTCACCCAGGACTGAGCAGCCGGCGTCGCGGTAGCCGCCACAGCCGCAGGGCGGCGATGCGCCGCGGCGGCGCAGGCAGGTCCGCACGGATCCGGACCGGCGCGTTCGGCCACCGTTGTGTCGCCACCCGGGCTGCTCCGCCTCGGCGGGCGGGTTTCGTCTGCGCAGGTCACCGCTTAGGCGAGCGCGAAGTAGCGCAGCCACAGGTAGAGGGCGGAGATGGCGATGGTGACGATCGTGACGGGGATGCCGTAGCGGGCGAAGGTCCAGAAGCTGATGGGCCGGCGGCTGCGTTCGGCGATGCCGAGGACGACGACGTTGGCGGAGGCACCGATGGCGGTGGCGTGCGGCACCGCCCACATGCGGTGCCGCACCCACACCCCTGGCTCCGGCACCGCTGCGCCTCAAGGGTTTCCGAGCGCGTATCCGATCCTGCGGACCCTCAGGCCGGCTACTGCCCGAACAGCTGCCCCCAGCCGATCGCGCCTGAGCATTCATCAGCTCAGGTCAGCAAAAGTCAGCATCAGTCCGAGTGCACCCTCACAAATAGGCGCACACTTCGCCCCGATATCATCCGTTTACCGGATGGTGGTCGTGGCCCTGTGCCCCCGGGTCAGGACGGCAGGGTGATCGACTGGGCGTGGTGGAAGACGTTCTTGTCGTCCCACGTCTTCTTGGTCCTCTGCAGGCGGCTGTAGTTCTGCTTGTAGTACAGCCGGGGGTAGGCGGGGTTCGCCTGGCCGACGATGCCGAGGTCGGTGTCGGGGTAGTTGACGTAGGCGCCGTCCGTGTCGGTGTCGATCTCCGGGATGCCGTGGGTGGCCTGGTACACGTCCCGGTAGATGCCGCGCAGGTAGTCGAGGTGGAGGGAGTCCTTGGCCGGGTCGGTCCAGTAGGTCTGGTACTGGAGCTTCATGATCGAGTCGCGCTGCGGGATGGCGGCCTCGGCGGGCTTGTGCGCGTTGATCCGGCAGCCGTAGGAGTCGACCTGGACGAGGGTCTGGCTGAAGTCGTCGTCCGGGTCGGGCTTGGTCAGCCACTCCCAGAAGGCGTCGATGTGCCGGGCGGTGAAGGGCGTGCGGTGGTACGCCGACTTGTACTTCCCGCGCTGGTTGTCGCCGGAGCCGTTGAGCGTCATGGTGGCCTGGAACCACGGCATCTGGCGGCGCTTGTCCGGGTACGGCAGGAACAGGCCGCCCGCGCTGTAGGTCTGCATCGTGGCCTTGGTCTTCATCCCCTCCTCCATCGCGGCCAGGAAACTGTCCAGCGGGGCGGGATCGTCCTCGTCCCACTGGCTGAGCAGGACGACGTTCCCGTTCGACCGGTGGGTGAGCTTGAGGATGGAGAACAGCCCCCGGTAGACCGTTTCGTCCTTTCCGCTGTGCGCGGCGAAGAAGGAGCCGAAGTTCGTCACCAGCCGGCGGAAATCCTCCGGCTCCTTGATCAGGTCGTCCCACGCCCAGGCGACACTGCTCAGCCAGACCCGCGGCGGCGGCTCGGGGATGTCGTGGCGGAAGTGGTAGCGCAGCACGACGCCGAAGTTCCCCCCGCCGCCTCCGGTGTGCGCCCAGAAGAGGTCCTGCTCCGGCGAGCCCTTCGGGTCGTCCCGGTGGGCCCTGGTGACCTCCACCGCGCCGCCGCGGACCGTGACCACGTCGACCTGCACCAGGTGGTCGACCGTCAGGCCGTTCCGCCGGGAGAGCAGCCCGTACCCGCCGCCGCAGATGTGCCCGCCTGCTCCGACCGAGTAGCACGAGCCGGCAGGGATCGTGACGCCGTACTTGCGGAACAGGGTGGTGTAGACGTCCCAGTTGGTGGCGCCGCCCTCCACGCAGTAGGTGGAGGCACCGAATTTGTCCGTCGCCGTCCGGACGCCGCGCATGGTGCTGAGGTCGAGGATGACGCCCTTGTCGTTGTCGACGAAGCCCTCGTAGCAGTGCCCGCCGCCCCGGATCGTCGGCCGCCGGCCCTGGTCGAGCGCCGTCCTCAGCCCCGCCACCGCGTCGGACTCGTTCCCGACCAGCCGGATGTAGGCCGGCGTACTGCCGAACCGCTGGTTGAAGCCCTGACTGAGCGTCTGGTAGCGCGGATCGCGCGGGAACACCGCCTGCCCTTCGGACACCTCGATCCCTCCCGGCCCGGCGGCCGCGGCACCGCCGGACAGGCCGAGGGAGGCGGCGGACACCCCTGCGGCGGCCATTCCGGCGGTACCCAGAAATCCACGCCGGGAGAATTCTTGACGCATGGACAGGACCCACTTTCCCCGACTTTGAGAAGCTGGCAGCCGCACGCTAGCACGCACGTTTACCCAGGGGAATCCCTGTACGAATTAATGTGACTGTACGTCCTTTTCGGGAAATCCTCGCCAGGCTTATTCGAACCGCACGGCCGGCGGCTCCGGTTGATGCTCCGCCACCGGCCGCGCGTCCCCCGGCCGGGCGGCCGCCGATCGGCGGGCCGGCCGTCGGCTATGATTTTCTTGCACTGCAAGAGCCAGCGGTCCGCAGTCCGGAAGGCACGGAGCCGGAGGGCGCGGAGAGTACGGAGGCACACGTCATGGCGAGCGGACGCGGACGCCCGAGGACGGGACTGACGAGGGAGAAGGTCATCGACGCGGCCCTGGCCTTCGTCGACGAGCACGGGCTCGCCGCCCTCTCCAACCGCAAGCTCGGCGCAGCCCTCGGCGTCGAGGGCATGACGCTCTACTACTACGTGCCCAGCAAGGCGGCCCTGCTCGACGGCATGGTGGAACGGCTGCTGGAGCTGTCGGCCGGGGACCTCTTCACCGACCCCGCGGGGCGGCCGTGGACGGCGGTGATCGGCGACTTCGCCGTCGCCCTGCGGCGGATCCTGCTGGAGCACCCGGCAATGCTCACCGTCCTCGCCACCCGCCCGGTCGCCACCCCGGCGGCGCTGGGCCTGCTGGAGCGCGGGCTCACCACCCTGCGCGACGCCGGCGTGCCTCTCGCCGACGCGCTGGACGTGCTCAACACCGTGGTCACCTTCACCCTCGGCCACACCCTCGCCGAGGCCGGCGAGACCCCGCACCACGAGGGCACCGAGCCCGACCCGGAGCAGTTCCGCTCCCTGGATCCGGAGGTGTTCCCGCAGCTGGCGCAGGCCTTCGCCACCGGCGCCGGCCTGGACTCGGAGCAGCGCTTCCACCGCACCCTCCGCATCCTGCTCGCGGGCTTCGCCGCGGAGATCGCCCCCGGCACGGGCGCCGCCGAGGGGTAGCGGCTGCAGCCGGGATCGCGACCGGGCGGCAGCAGCCGGGGCCCCGCCAAGCAGGTGTAGCAGGGGTCGCGACCGGGCGGCAGCTCAGCCGACGGCCCCGCCGGAGGGGCGCAGTGCTGCGGCGACGAGCCCCTCGATCTCGTCCGCCCGCACACTCCCGCCGCCGACCAGCCGGTCGAATACCAGGCCGTCCACGCAGGCCAGCAGCGTGGTGGTGCGTTCGTCCGGGTCCGCCACGCCCTGGCCGGCGATGAACGCACGGACGGCGGCGCGGCCCGCGTTCTCGCGCGGGACGAGGATCTCGTGCAGCTCGGGGTCGCGCACGCTCTCCACCGCGCAGGCGTAGCGCGCCAGTGACCGGCGCCGCCCCTCGCCGGTGAGCCGGCGGTCCGTCAGCAGGGCGATGCCCGCGGCGAGTTCGGCGGCCGAGCGGACCGCCACCTGCTCGCCCATGACCTGCAGCTCGCCCTGGTCCAGCTCGACCAGACGGCGGACGAGTGCGGTGAGCAGCGCCTGCCGGGTCCGCAGGTACGCGGAGGTGGTGCCCACGGGCAGCCCGGCCGCCGCGTCCACCGCGCGGTGGGTCAGTCCGCGCACGCCCGCGTCGGCCAGGACGCCGATCGCCGCGTCCGCCAGCAGCGTGCGCCGGTCGGCCCCGCGCACCTCCGGCCCGCGTACGTCCGGCCCGTGCCCGTGCCTGTGCCCGCGCCCGGCCGCCTGGCGCCCAGCCGTCCGGCGCCCGTCCGGCCGCTCCTGTTCGTCAGTCGCCGCTTCCCGCATCCCCCCTTTCTACACCCGTAGTAAGGGGGCAGTACGCTTCTTCTACAGCTGTAGAAGCCAGGGCGACGACAGAGGAGGGGCCGGGCATGAGCGGCAACAGCGCGATGGTGGTCGGGGGCGGCATCGGCGGACTGGCCGCCGCGATCGGGCTCCGGCTCGCCGGGTGGGACGTCACGGTGGTCGAGCGGGCCCCCGTCCTGGACGACGCCGGCGCCGGCATCTCGCTGGCCGCCAACGGTCTGCGGGCGCTCGCCGCCCTGGGGGTCGGTGACGCGGTGGAGGCCGCCTCACGCCGCCAGTACACCGGCGGCACCCGCACGCCGGACGGCCGACGACTGGCCCGGATGGACGGCGCAGCGCTCGAACGCGAGCTGGGGGCACCGATCATCGGCATCCCGCGGGCCACCCTGCACCGGATCCTGCGCACGGCGCTGCCGGCCGGATCGCTGGTCATCGGTGCCGAGGTGACGGCGGTGGACACCACGCAGCCGGCCCGCGTCCGAGTCGAGTACGGCGACGACGCCACCATGGTGGACGCCGACCTGGTGGTGGCCGCCGACGGGATCGGCAGCCGGCTGCGCCGCCGGCTCTTCCCCGGCCACCCCGGTCCGGTCCACAGCGGCTCGACGGTGCTGCGGGCGATCACCGAGCACCCGGTCGAGGGGCTGACCGCCGACTTCGAGCTCACCTGGGGACACGGCGCGGAGTTCGGCCACATCGCCTTTCCGGACGGCCGGGCCGAGTGGCACGCGGTGCTCAACGCCCCGGCCGGGGTGCGCTACCCGGACCCGCTGGCCGAGATGCGCCGCCGCTTCGGCGGCTGGCACGAGCCGGTCCCGGCCCTGCTGGCCGCGACCCGCCCGGACGCGGTGCTGCACCACGACATCGGCGAGCTGGCCACCCCGCTCCCCTCCTACACGGTAGGCCGGGTCGTCCTGCTCGGCGACGCCGCGCACGCCATGACCCCGCACCTCGGCCAGGGCGCGTGCCAGGCACTGGAGGACGCGGTGACCCTGGCCGCGGCGCTCGCCACCGGGCCGACCGTCGAGGCGGCGCTCGCCCGGTACGACGCGGCGCG
>NZ_JBEYVJ010000084.1:0-27747 GCF_040643935.1 Kitasatospora sp. NPDC047058
CATTCCTAACTTATCCACCTCCCCCCCCTCCACCCCCCCCCACAACTAAACACCCCCCCCGGGGCCACCGGGCTGTGCCCCGGTGGCACCGGCCACAACTCCCCTTCCGTTCCTCCGCTTTCAGGATCGAGGTCCCGCATGCGCCCGTCCGCTCCGACGGCCCCCTACCGCGCCGCAGGTGTGGCGCTGGTGCGCGCCGTCGCCCGCCCCGAGCCGGCGGTGCCCGCCTGGCCGGACCTCACCACCGCACCGGGACCTGAGTGGCTGGCGTGGCTGGGCGCGGTCTGGACTGACGAGGACTTCGCCGAGGCGATGGCCCTCGCCAGCCCCACCCTCGCGAGCCAGGTCGGGCAGTTGCTCGCCGACGACCGGGAGCCCGCGCCGCGGGATGTGCGGCGGGCGGTGCTGTCGACGGCCGGATACCTGCTGCGCGCCCAGGGCCGGGCGACCCCGTTCGGTTTCTTCGCCGGCGTCGAGACGGCTGCCCTGCTGGGGCCGGTCGCCGTCGTCCGGTTCGGCAAGGACCACCGCGTCCACGCCCGCGCCGCCGCCGGCTGGTTGGCTGATGTCATCAAGCAGCTGGAGGCGGTCCCGGCACTGCTGGAGCAGCTGGAGGTGACCGCCAACAACACCGCGCAGGTCCGCGGGGAGCGCCTGGTCGTCCCGCACCAGCCGGGGCCCGCCGGGAGCACGGCCGAGACCACACTGCGGCACACCCGCCCGGTCGCCTCCGCCCTGGCCGCAGCACACCGGCCGGTCCCCGTGCGGGACCTGGCCGCGCTGCTGAGCACCAAGTTCCGCGGCACGGCGCCCGGGCGAATCACAGCCTGCCTGTCCGAACTCGTCGCCTGCCGGGCCCTGCTCACTGTTCTGCACGCCCCGGCGACCGAACCCGACGCCCTCGGGCACCTCCTCGCGGTCCTGGAGCGGGTCGGCGCTGGCCGGCTGCCCGAGACCGCTGCCCTCACCGCCGACCTGCGCACCGCCCACAAGCTGATCACCGCCCACAACCAGGCGCCCAGCCGTCACGCCCGCGCGAGCGCCGCAGCCGCGGTCACCGCCGCCTGGCCCGCCGGACCGGCCGCCCGCGCACCGCTGGCGATCGACCTGCGCCTCGATGCCGACCTCGTTCTGCCCCAGCTGGTCGCCGACGAGGCCGAGCGGGCGGCTGGCCTGCTCGGCCGCCTCAGCGCGCTGCCGACCGGAACCGAAGCATGGCGGGCCTACCACCAGAAGTTCTACGAGCGGTACGGGCGGGGCGCGCTGGTGCCGCTGCTCGACGTGGTGGCCGACAGCGGGATCGGCTGGCCCGACGGCTACCCCGGCGCCCGCCCTGCCCGGGCCCCGCGGTTCGACGACCGCGACGAGATCCTGGCCGCGCTCGCCCAGCGGGCAGCCCTCGACGGCGAGCGGGAGACCGTCCTCGACCGGGCACTGCTGGACGCGCTCGACCTGTCGGCCGAGCGGCGGCAGCTTCCGCCGCACCTGGAGCTCGGCTTCCACCTCCTGGCCCGCACCGAGGACGCCCTGCAGGGCGGGGACTTCCGACTGGAGGTGCTCTCGGCCTCCCGCGCGGCCGGGGTCTCGGCCGGCCGCTTCCTCCACCTTCTCCAGCCGCAGCACCGCGACACCTTCACCCAGGTACTGTCCGCGCTGCCGGTCCAGGACGATCGCGCCGTCAGCGCCCAGCTGTCCTTCCCGCCGCTGGATCCAGCGAGCGGGCACGTGGCCCGCAGCGTCGCAACGGGCCAGCTGGTCGTCAGCTTCGGCGAACACCGCCCGGCCTCCGAGGGTGTGCTCGGGCCGCAGGACCTGGCGGTGGGCTGCGACGGGCGGCGGATGTACCTGGCGGCGCCCGCGTTCGGAGTGCGGATCGAGGCGGCTGCCACCCACGCGCTCAACCTGCGCGGCCACACCCCGCCGCTGGCCCGGCTCGTCACCGAACTGTCCCGCGGCCAGAACGCCCAGCTGACCGCCTTCTCCTGGGGAGCCCAGCGCTCGCTGCCGTTCCTTCCCCGCCTGCGCACCGGCCGCGCCATCCTCTCCCCGGCGACCTGGCGCCTGACCGCCGCCGAACTCCCCACCCGAAGCGCGGGGTTCACCCAGTGGGACGAGGCCCTGTCCTCCTGGCTGGTGCGACGCCGCGTGCCGCAGCACGTCACGCTGGCCGCCGACAGCCAGGGCCTGCCGCTCGACCTCGACCAAGTGGGCCACCGGGTCCTGCTCCGCTCCCACCTCGCCTCCCGCCCGCACGCCGTCCTGGTGGAGGCCCCGTCCCCGGCCGACCTCGGCTGGGCCGACGGGCGGGCCCACGAGGTCCTGATCCCCCTGACCGCGACCCGTACCCCCTTCTGGCCCCGACTGCCGCAGCCCACCCCCGCGCGGCTGGTGCGGCGCGGCCACGGCGACGCCCCCGGTGCCTCCCGCACGCTGCTGGCCGCGCTGTACGGCGACGTCGAGCGCCAAGACACCGTCCTTGTCCGGCACTTGCCCGACCTCCTGCAGCGCCTCGGGCGCCCGGCGTGGTGGTTCGTGCGGTTCCGTGACCCGCGCCCGCACCTGCGCCTGCGCATCGCCCTGCCCGACCCGGCCGCGTTCGGGCCCGCCGCCACCGTCATCAGCTGCTGGACGGCGGAGCTGCACCGGGCCGGGCTGCTGTCGGAGGTCGTGTACCCGACCTCCTACACCGAGCACGGCCGGTGGGGGCAGGGCCCCGCGTGGGCGGCGGCCGAGGACGTCTTCCGCACCGACTCCGCCGCCGCCCTGGCCCACCTCTCCCAGCCGCGACTGCCCGGAAGGCTCGCCCTGCTCGCCGCCCACGCGGTGGCCATCGCGCAAGGCTTCACCGGCTCCGCCCAAGCCGGGCTGCGCTGGCTCGTCGACAACATCCCCGCCAAGGCACCGGCCGCCGTTGCGCGACCGGACTTCGCCGAGGCCGTGCACCTGGCGGACCCCGAGGACGGCTTCGCCGCGCTGCGCGCCGAGCTCGGCGGAGCTGCGGTCGTCGCCGGCTGGGCCGGGCGTCACCAGGCGCTGGCCGCCTACAGCCGCCACTTCCCGGGTCAGGACACCGAAGGCGTCGACGTCGACGACGTGCTCGGCTCCCTGCTGCACTGCTCCTACGTCCGGACGGCCCGCATCGACTTCGACGACGAAGCCCAAGTCCTGTACCTGGCCCGCGCCGCAGCGCTGGCCCGGCTCTCCCGGAACGGTGACCAGTGACCCGCCCGCACCCCGCCCTCGCACTGTCCGACCGGATCGCCGGCCTGCTCGCCGACCCCGCCTCGGTGCCGTCCGCCTGGACGTCGCGCCCGCAGTGGGCCCAGTCCCTCGCCCAGGGCGCCCCTGGCATCGCGCTCCTGCACATCGAGCGTGCCGCCACCGGGCGGGGCCCCTGGGAGTACGCCGACGCCTGGCTCAAGGCCGCCGCCGCCGTTCCGGCCACCACCGGCGCCGACAGCTACCTCTACTACGGCGCTCCGGCGCTCACCCACGCCCTCTCCTGCGCGGCCCAGGCCCGGCCCGGCTCCTACCAGCGTGCCCTGGAGCGTCTCGACCAGGCGGTCGCCGCCGACGCGCTGCAGCGCTGCGAGTGGGCCCAGGCCCGGATCGAGCGGGGCGCCCTGCCGGAGCTGGCCGAGTTCGACACCATCCGCGGCCTCGCCGGCATCGGCTCCCTCCTCCTGCGCCGCGATCTTGACGGCGGACCGCTCCGCAAGGTCCTCACCGCTCTGGTGCACCTCACCGACGACGTCAAGCACAACGGCCAGGTGCTGCCCGGCTGGTGGACCCTCAGCGGCCCCTCCGGGCGGCCCGAGGCGCGGATGCCCGGCGGCCACGCCAACAACGGGCTCGCCCACGGCATCACCGGCCCCCTCGCCCTACTCGCCCTCGCCATGCTGCACGGCGTGGAAGTCGACGGCCAGCGCAGCGCGATCGTCAACATCCTCGCCTGGCTGGAGCGTTGGCGCGACCGCGACGCCTGGCCGTACTGGATCACCGCCGCACACCTCACCGGACCCGGCCGCAGGCCGCTCGCGCCGCAGCGTCCCAGCTGGTGCTACGGCACCGCCGGCGTCGCCCGCGCCCAGCAGCTCGCCGCCCTCGCCCTCGGCGACCAGCGGCTGCGCCACGACGCCGAGAGCACGCTCGCCACCGCCCTGCTGGACCCGCGCGCGCTCGCCGCGACCACCGACGTCTCCGCCTGCCACGGCTACGCCGGACTCGCCCACATCGCGCACCGCGCCGCCGCCGACGCCACCCCCGCAGGCGCCGCCCGGCTGCACTCCGCCACAGTCCTGCTCCTGGACACCACCCACCCGCCGCGCACCGACCCCGACGAACAGGCCCGCGCGCTGCTCGCCACCACCGGGCCCGACTTCCTCGAAGGCGCGGCCGGCACCGCGCTCGCCCTGCTCGCCCCCGCCACCGGCAGCCCCCCGGCCACCCGCTGGGACGCCTGCCTCCTGACCGCCTGACCCGAGGAGCGAATCACGATGGACCCCGCGTGGATCCAGCACGACCTCACCGCCGCCGACCCCGACACCGTCGAACAGGTCGCTGCGCACCACCTCGCCCCCGTGCTCGCCTTCGCCCAAGACGACGGGCAGTTGGACGGCTGGTGGTACATGCGCAAGCACGGCCTGCGGCTGCGCTACCGGGCCACCGGGCCCGTCGCCCTCGTCACGGCGCTCCTGGACAACCTTGCCGAGGAAGGCATCGTCGAGCGCTGGAGCCCCGCGCTCTACGAGCCCGAGACCGCAGCGTTCGGCGGCCCGGAGGCCATGGACGTCGCGCACCGCCTCTTCCACGCCGACAGCCGCCACCTGCTGGCCCGCGCCGCCCTGCCCGGCACGCCCGCGCTCGGCCGCACCGAAAGCGTCGTCGTCCTCGTCTCCGCGATGCTGCGGGCGGCCGGCCTCGACTGGTACGAACAGGGCGACGTCTGGGCGAAGTTCGCCCTCCAGCGCGACACCCCCGATCCGGTCGGTCCCGGCCGGGCCCGCGATCTCACCCGGGCCGCCCAGCACCTGATGCGCCTGGACACCCGGGCGCTGGCCCACGAAGGCCAACCACTGGCCGGCCAGGGTGGCTGGATCGACGCCTTCGAGAAGGCCGGACAGGACCTCGCCCGCCTCAACCGCGAGGGACGCCTCACCCGGGGACTGCGCGCCGTCCTCGCCCACCACCTGATCTTCCACGCCAACCGCGCCGGGCTCCCGCTCGACCACCAATCGGCACTGGCCGCACGGGCGTTGGACGCCGTCTTCCACTCCGACGAGGGCCCCGCGCCCTCGGACACCACCATCCGCACAACCACTAGGGTCACCCACATGACTACTCTCAGCGACAACGCCGCCACCGGCTCCGCCACCGACCCCGCGCGCGCCGCGCAGCTGCGCGACGAGCTCACCGACCGCCTGCTCGCCCGGAAGTCGATCACCAGCGACGCGGTGGAGAAGGCGTTCCGCTCCGTGCCGCGCGAGCACTTCCTGCCCGGCTTCCCCCTGGAGGCCGCGTACGCGGACAACCCGACCTACGTCAAGACCGACGGGTCGGGGACGCAGATCAGCGCCGCCTCCCAGCCCTCGGTGGTCGCCGTGATGCTGGAGCAACTCGACGCCCAGCCCGGCGAGAACATCTTCGAGGCCGGGGCGGGCACCGGCATCAACGCCGGCCTGGCCGCCACGATCGTCGGGCCCGAGGGGCATGTGAGCACCGTGGACGTGGACGACGACCTCGTCGACGGCTCCCGCGAGCACCTCGCCGCCGCGGGCATCACCAACGTCGAGGTGATCCTCGGCGACGGCGCGCTCGGCCACCCGGCCAGGGCCCCCTTCGACCGGGTGATCGCCACGGTCAGCACCGCCGAGATGCCCGCCGCCTGGGTGGAGCAGGTCAAGCCGACCGGGCGGATCGTCCTGCCGCTGCGACTGCGCGGCACCGCCAGCCGGGTCATCGCCTTCGAGCGGGGCGAGGGGGGCTGGTTGTCGGTCGACGACCAGCTCGCGGTGTTCATGCCGCTGCGCGGCAGCATGGACGACGCCCGCCGCACCGTCGACCTCAGCGGCACCGGCGACGTCACCCTCCAGGTCCACAAGGACCAGGACGAGGCGGTCGACGCCTCCCTCCTGACCGGCGTCCTCGACAGCGGACGCCACGAGGAATGGACCGGCGTCACCGTCGAGGCCGGGACCACCTACGAGTACCACGACCTGTGGCTGGCCCTCACCCTCCCCAACTCGATCATGCGGATGAGCGTGGCCGACACCGCCCGCGAGCGCGGCGTCACCCCGATGCTCGGCTGGGGCTCCATGGCCACCGTCCAGGACGGCTCCCTCGCCTACCTCACCCTGCGCCCGGGCGAGCCTACGGCCGAGGGCCGCAAGACCTACGAGACCGGCGTGGTCGGCCACGGCCCCGACGCCGCCGCCCTCGCCCACCTCGTCGCCCTCCAGGTCCGCGCCTGGGACGCCGGCTTCCGCGACCGCACCCTGCGCATCGCCCTGCCCGAGGCCCCGCCCGCTCCCGCCGACCCGGCCGCCGGCCACTTCGTCCTGGACCGCCCGGCCTATCCGATCACCGTCACCTGGAAGTAGTGCCCGTGCACCCGACCGGACCCATAGCCCGGCGCTTCCCGCTGGTCGCCCGGATCCGGCCCGCGTGCCACCCCCTGGAAACCCGTGTCGGCCAGCTCTGCGTGCTGGCCGACACGGCCTCCCGGCGGGCGGATGCGGGCCTGGCCTCCACCGTCTTCAACCAGTCCGCCCTCCTCGCCTCCGACCTCGGCCTGCCCGCCTACGCCCGCGAGCTGTGCCACCTCCACGCCCGCCTCTACCTGGGCGCCGGACCCCTCCCCGCGATGAGCGCCATCCGCGGCCTCGAACCCCTCGTCAACCTCACCCGCCTCCACATCCGCGCCGGCCGCCACGACCAAGGCCACCAGCACCTCCTTGACCTCTACCAAGCCGTCACCACCAGCACGAGCACCACGCTCGACGGCATCACCATCCCGGCCGCCCTCACCGAGACCGAACACCAGCGCGGCGAGGTGAAGGCGTGGCTGTGGCGGGTCGTGATCGCCGACGGAACCCGGGCACTGACCTCCGCAGGCCGCTGGAGCGAGGCCCTCGCCCACATCGAAGAGCACCGCGGCATCGGCCTGCGCATCATCGACGGCCGACAGACCGCGATCCTCGCCGCCGCCACCACCGGCGACCGGGACGGAGCGCTCGCCCTCCTGGAGACAACCGAGCCGGGCGAACCGTGGGAGAACGCCGTCACCGCAGCGCTGGGGGCGCTGTGCCGGCCCGGCGATCAGCGCGCCGCCGGGAAGGCGATCGACCACTGGCTCGCCCTCGACGGCGGCGAGGGTCTGGCCGTCTTCAGCACCCGGCTCGCGCTGACCGTCCTCGACGCCGCCGCCCCGGAGACGCCGGCGACCCGAAACCTTGTGGGGGAGCTGGTCCGCCGAACGAGTGAATCCGGCGACGGCTACGCGACCCGGGACCTCCTCGCCCACCCCGGCATCCGGCCCCGCCTCGACGCCGGCACTGCGGCCTCGCTCGAACGCTCGCTCGCCGCCTGCGCGCTGGACTCAGGCGTCCTGGGCGCCGCCCTCCGAGGCCGACTGGACGACGCCTTGGAGCGAGCCCGGAAGGTGCTCGAAAACGACCCGTTCGACCGGGGCTCGCCCGGAGGCAATCCGCTTGAACACGGCCCTCGAACAGCACCATCATCGGACGCTTCCAGCCCGTGACCTGTTCGACAACTCGACTTCTCAATAGTCGAGTTGGCGATTCCGTATGTGCCGAACCGGCGCTTCGCGCGCCCGCGGGGCCGACCTGCGCCCGAAGGGCCCGCGGCGTGTCCCGGGCCCGAACAGCGGGCCGCGCCCGCCCGAGAGATCAAGGAGTCCAACCAATGATCGACTTCGGTGAACTGACCGCACTGGCCGCCCGCGAGGGCAGGGAGCGGATCGGCGTCGGGGTGGTGGTCCGCGACGCATCGGGCCGGATCCTGTTGCTCCGCCGCACCCCGCACGACTCCCTCCCCGGACTCTGGGAGTATCCGGGCGGCGCCCGGGAGGCAGGCGAGGACGTCGAGAAGGGCGCGGCCCGGGAGCTGGCCGAGGAGACCGGGCTCGCCGGCCTGCCGCTGGAGTACGTGCACCACCTCGACTTCACCAACCAGTCCGGGCGGCAGGTGCGGCAATTCGTCTTCACCACCGTCGCCCCCGACGGCACCCCGGTGGTCCTCTCCCCAGACCACGACGCCCACCTGTGGGCGGACGTGGACGCCCTGCCGACCACCAGCGAGGGTCAGCGGGAGGTGATCGAGTGGCTCGTCCGCCGCCTGGCGATCCCCGGCTGGCGACCGGTCGGCGGCTACATCACCACCATCGCCCGGCCCACGGCCTACGGCAGCTTCCTGGTCACCGACCCACAGGGCCGCATCCTCGGCATGCGCTCGACCATCAACCCGGAGGTGTGGAACTTCCCCGGCGGCAACGTCGAGCACGGCGCGACCCCCTTCAGCACCGCTCTGATCGAAGCCGTAGAGGAGCTGGGCCTCGATCTCGCAGCCGAAAACCCGGAGGTCATCGCCCAGCGGCGCCTGGTCGCCGTCATCCACGAGCAGGCCGGCACCTCCTACCCGGTACCGGTCTGCGGCTACGTCTTCGACGGCGGCATCCTCACCCCCGAGCAGCAGGAGAGGATCCGCCTCGATCCGACCGAGCACACCGAGTGGCGCTTCGAGAGCGCCCACGACTGGCGCTCGCTCATGGACCCACCCCGCTACCAGCGGCTCCTGCAGGTGCTGCGCGCCCACCGCAGCGGCACCCCGCTCTACGTGGAGCGCCCCGCTCCACCGGCCGACGACTTCGAGGGCGTCCTGGTCCTGGTCACCGACGCCCGGGGCCGGCTGCTGATGCATCACCGCGATCAGGCCCAGGGCATCGCCTGGCCGGGTCACTGGACACCGATCGGCGGCTGGCGCGAAGGCCGGGAGACGGACGAGGAGACCGCGACGCGCGAGGTCTGGGAGGAGGCCGGGATCACCGTCACCGGCCTGCGGCCGGTACCCGGCCCGCAGCACGACCTCGTGCACCCGCTCACCCGTGTCTTGCACGGCGTCTGGGACGGCCCCGAGAGCGACCTGCGGCTCGGCGACGAGGGCCTGGCTGTGCGCATGGTCCCCCTCGACGAGGTACCGCTGCTCAAGGTCCCGCCCTACATGCAGCACTACCTCGCGCTGCTCGCCGCCGCGGCCGACCGGACCGCCGGGGGGACCGCGTGAACCCGCCCGATCACGACGGCAGCCCCGCCGCCGCGCTCCCGGCAGCCGGAGCGGATCCGATCACCCTGGTCGTCGGTGTCCACCTTGTCCTGACCGGAACCGGCGGCGTGCTGCTCGGCCGGCGCCGCAACACTACCTACGCGAACGGTCAGTGGCACCTGCCGGCCGGGCACATGCAAGCCGGCGAGACGGTGACCGGCTCGATGTGCCGCGAAGCCGACGAGGAACTGGGCATCAGCGTGCGTGAGGAGGACCTTGTCCTCGTCCACACCCTGCACCACCTCGACCCGGACGACGGCCGCAGCCGTCTCCAGCTGTTCTTCCGCCCCACCCGCTACGACGGCCACCTGCGCAACGCGGAGCCGCACAAGTGCCAGGACCTGCGCTGGTGGCCGCTCGATGTGCTCCCGGCACAGACCGTCCCGTACACCGCGCACGCCCTGGCTCAGATCAGCGCGGGCCGGGCACTGTCCGTCGTCGGCTGGACCGCGTGAACACCCTTTCTATCTCTACCCGTTGGAGTACCGACATGCAGTCCCTGCGCCAGGCCGTCGCCGTCATCGTCCACAACAAGGAGGCGGGCCAGGTCGCCTGCGTCCATTACGCCAACGACAGCTGGTCCACGGTGCCAGCCTGGACCGTTCCCGGAGGGAAGGTCGAGGAGGGCGAGCGCCTGGACGAGGCCGCCGCCCGGGAACTGCTGGAGGAGTCCGGGCTCACTGTCGCGCCGAAGGACCTGCGGCTGGTCCACACCATCCAGGTAAAGGCCGGCTGGGACGGCCAGGGGCCGTTCCTGCTCTCGGTGTTCGCGGCAACCTCGTGGCGGGGCGAGCTGACGAACACCGAGCCGGACAAGCACCTCGCCGTGGTGTGGGTCGACACGGCTGAGCTTCCCACCCCGATGTTCCCCACCTCGCACGCTGCCCTCACCGCCTACCTCACCGGCGACGAGCGGGGCTTCTCCACCTACGGCTGGGGTGCCTCAGAGGACCTGCGCGCCCTGGTCGGGGCCTGATGTCAGGCCGTCACCGCCGCCCGCTCGCCCGCGCCACCGAGCGGGTGGTGCCATGAGCACCTGGTTCCTCAACTGGGCCCAGGGCGCCTGGTGGTGGCGCCCGCTGGCCTGCACAGTGGCTGCCGCTCTGGTCGCCACTGCCGTCCGCTCCGCGACCCTGCGCGGCGGGCGGGCGCTCGCCGAGTACACCGGCAGCCCCGGCCTTCAGCCGGTGTGGACGCTCCTGCTCCAGGTGCTGCTGCTGGCCGCCCTCGGGACGTGGCTCGTGCGGCGACAGGGAGTCGCCGCCTGGGCCTTCCTCGTGGCGGTGGCCGGCTGGGTCACGCTCGCGTTACTTGGCCAGCACCGCCTGTCCTACCTGGTGCTTGCCGCCGCCGTCCTGCTGCTCTGCCGGCGCCAAGGCGCCCGGCTGCCCGCGCTGCTCGGCATCTGCACCGCGTCCTGGGTGTGCGCCGACGCCACCGCCATCGTCTCGGGGCACCCGTGGTGACCGCGGGCGCCCGGCCCGCCCCAGGACGCCGACGCGCACCCGATAGCGGTCACCCGCCAGATCACCTACGACCTGCCGCCAACCCCATTGACCTGGAGCACCGTTGACCCTCAGTACCCGCCCCTGGGGCCCGGAGCAGCTCGCGGCCCTGCGTGAGCACTTGGACCTTGTCGTCGGTGCCGGCGCCGTCCCCGGCGGCGTGATCGCCTACGGCACCGCCGGTGCCGAGCCCGCCTTCCTGACGTCCGGTGTAGTCGCCCCGGAGTGCGGCGAGGAGCGGCCCGGCCCTCACACCCGCTACGACCTGGCCTCGCTGACGAAGGTGCTGTCGGTGTGGCCGTTGGTTGGCTTGGCCCGGGCCGCCAACCAGTTCTACCTGAGCACCCCGATCGCCGACCTGCTGCCAGACGTCCCGGCCGACGCACCTGGCGCTCACGTGACGGTCGGCCAGATCCTCACCCACACTTCCGGCCTGATTCCCGCCACCCGCCTCGACCGCTACCGCGGCCGGCCGGAGCCGCTGGCCCGGCTGATCTGCGAGGAGCCTCTTGCGGGCACGCCTGGAGTCGAACACCGCTACGTGAACAGGGGGTTCATCCTGCTCGGACTCGCGCTCGCCCAGCTCCACGACCGGCCGCTGGAGGAACTCGCCGCCGAGATGTGGGCGGAGCTGGGGATGACCGGCACCGCGTACGGGCCGCTCGCCCGCTGTGCGACGGTCGCCCCCACCGAGCGGCGGCTGGCCGGTGCTCCCCGGCTGTGGGGGATCCCGCACGACGACAACGCGGCCCTGCTCGGCGGGGTGGCCGGCCACGCCGGAGTATTCGGTACCGCCGCCGACCTGGCGTTCTTCGCAGACCGGCTCCTCGACCCCGACGGCGTGCTGGGGAACTGGCTGGCCGTCAGCGCCCGGTCTCGGGCCCGGATCGAGCCCGGCTTCGGACGCGGCCTGGCGTGGATCGTCAGCGACGACGGCAGCGCCGTGTATCACCACGGTTTCACCGGCACGAGCCTCTATCTCGCCCCGGACACCGGCCGCTACCTGGCCCTGTGCACCAACGCCGTCTACCACCACCAGGACAACCGGACGGCCCTTGCCCCGCTCCGGGCCCACGCGCTGAAAGAGATCACGAACTAGCCCGCCGACCGAAGGGAACCGCGGTGTCCGCCGCCGACCGCTGGAACAACCACTACGCGCAGGGGAAGGGATTTCGGCCGGTCTCGGAGCAGGAGGTCGCTCTGCTCGCCGGGCACCTGGGCCCGGGGGCCGGGGGCCGGGCGCTCGACCTGGGCTGCGGCACCGGCGAGTACGCCGCAGCCCTCCACAGCCTGGGCTTCACCACCACCGGCGCCGACTTCTCCGAGGTCGCCGTCACCACCGCCCAGGACCGTCACCAGGGCCGCGACGGCCTCGACTTCCAGCCCCTGGACATCGACCGCGGCGGCCTGACCCTGCTCCCGGCCGCCGGATACGACCTGATCACCTTCCGTCTGGTCCTGCCCTTCGTCGACCTCGTGCCGACCATCGCCTGCGCCCGTCACCTCCTCGCCCCCGGCGGCCGGCTGCTCGTCACCACCCCGCTCGCCGCACGCCAGCACACCGGCCGGGAGTCCGTCGGCCTGCGCACCGCCGACCTCGACCTCCTGCGCTCCTTCGAGTGGTCCGCCGTGACCGAGTACCCGCTCGACGACCTCATCTGCCTCGCCCTGACCGCCTGACGAAAGGCAACCGTTGACCCTCCCTATCGCACGCCCCGCCTGTCCCGGCGACTCCGCCGAACTCCTGCGCCTGCGCGCCCAGCTCCACTCCGGCCCCGACACCCCCGAGCCGTGGCACGTCACCTTTCTCACCGAGATGCGCGAGCGCCTGAACACCGACCCGGGCCTGCTCGCCTACGTCACCGACGCCGGCGGCGGCACCCTGGCAGCCTGCGCCATCGGCATGCTCTACCGCGCCTACGACGGCCCGATCTACACCGGCGGCCTCTGGGGCAGGGTTCACTCCGTCGTCACCGACCTCGCCCACCGCCGCCAGGGCCACGGCGAGGCCGTCACCCGCGCCCTGATCCTGGCGCTGCAGCAGGCCGGGTGCGCCTCGGTCGAACTGAACGCCACCGACGAGGGCCTGCCCCTGTACGAGAAGCTGGGCTTCGCTCCGGCCGACCACTACCTGACGCTGCGCCAGCCCCTCGGCGGAGGTGCGGCGTGAAGCTGCGAGGCAACCAGGCGGCCCCCGAGGAGGACGGGCCATCCCCCAGCGAGCGACTGCTGTTCGGTGGCCGGATGCGCTACGACATGGGCTGGGCCCGCCACGAGGCAGCCGGAGCCACCACCGGCCTCCTCGCGGTGGCCCGCCAGGTCCCCGGGATGCTGCGCCTGTCCTGGCGGCTCGCCGTCCGTGCCGACCGCCCTGCCCTCACTGCGGTGGTGGCCGCCGAGATCGGGCGGGCGGTGGCCGCCGCCGTCGCGCTGGTCGCCGTCAACTCCGCCCTGGGCATCCTGTTCGCCGCCGCCGGTGACACCGGTCATACGCTGCGCGCGGTGCTGCCCGCACTGCTGGCAGCCGGGGCCGCCACCGGAGCAGGTGCTCTGCTGGCCGCTCTCTCCGACTGGGCGGAAGGGCGGATGACGCCGCGGATCGAGCGGACCGTCACCCTCACCCTGCTGGAGCGCGCCTCCCAGGTCGAACTCGCCGCCCTGGAGGACTCCGACTTCAACCGCCTGCTGGAGAGCGCCCGCTTCGGGATCAACTCGGTGGGCCGGATGACCAGCGAGAGCGTGCGGATCCTCAGCACCACCCTCTCGATGGCGGCCACCGGCGGCGTGCTGCTGTCCCTCTCCCCATGGCTCCTGCCGCTGCTCTTGCTGATCGCAGCTCCAAGGGCCTGGGGATCTGTGGTCACCGCCCGTCGGCGCCGCCGCTCGGTGATGGCCTGGCTCCAGCACCTGCGGGCCTCCTCCCTGATCGCCCAGCTCCTCACCCAGACCTACACCGCCGCCGAGATCCGGGTGCACGCCGTCGGCACCTTCCTCTTGGGCCACTTCCGGCACATGGCCCTGGCCTCCGAGACCGAGCAGGCCCGCCTCGCGTCCGCCGCAGCCCGCACCAGCATCGCCGCCTCAACCGCCGCCGGCCTCGCCGCCGCAGGCACCTTCGCCGTCCTCGGCGCCCTGGTCAGCACCGGAAACCTCACCCTCGCCGCGGCAGGCACCGTCGTCGTCGCGGTCCGCACCGGCGCCGCCAACATCGGCGCGCTGCTGGGCAGCGTGAACAGCCTCTTCGAGGAGGCCCTCTACGTCGGCGACCTGCAGAAACTGGACACCGAGGGGGCTGCCCTCGCCATCCCCGCTGGCGGCCTCGACCTGCCCGAGAACCCAGCCGTCATCCAGGTCGAGGACGTCAGCTTCACCTACCCCGGGCGCACCACTCCCACCCTGGACAAGGTCAGCCTCACCATCCCGGCGGGCAAGATCGTCGCCTTGGTCGGGGAGAACGGCGCCGGCAAGTCCACCGTCTCGAAGGTGCTCTGCGGGCTCTACCAGCCGGACAGCGGAACTGTCCGATGGGACGGCGTGGACACCGCCACCGCCAACAGGGCCCAGCAGTTCGCCTCGACCGTGCTGCTCCCGCAGGACGCCTTCCACTGGCCGCTGACACTGCGGGCGATCGTCACCGCCGGCCGCCCCGGCCACCACGACGACGAGCAATCCCTCTCTGCCGCAGCCGAGTTCGCGGGGATCGAGAAACTGATCGCCGACCAGGAACGGGGCTGGGACACGCTCGCCGCGAAAGGATTCGAAGGCGGGGTGGAGTTCTCGGGCGGCCAGCGGCAGAAGATCACTACTGCCCGGACCCACCTCCGGGCGGCCACCGCCGGCCCGGACGGCCGCAGGCCCGTCCTCGTCATCGCGGACGAGCCGACCTCCGCCCTCGACCCGGCGAGCGAAGTGCGGGCCTTCGACAACCTGCGCCGCCTGACCGACCAGGGCCTGACGGTCGTCCTGGTGACCCACCGGCTGGCGGCCACGGCCGCCGCCGATCTGATCTACGTCCTCCACGAGGGGCGCGTGGCCGAGCACGGCAGCCACGCCGAACTCATGGCCCAGGAGCCAGCCACCCGATACCGGACGAACTACCTGCTGCAGGCGGCCCAGTACGTCCCGGAGCAGGGGGCGGCCGGCCTCGCCGACCAGCAGCCCGCACTCCCCAGTCAGACACCCCGCGACCCGGACCCCGCCGCCCAGCACTGAGCGCGGACGACGCCCCCGCGCCCGAGTCCCGGGCCCACCTCACACACCCAGGAGCGACATGACCGAACTTCCCGGCAAGGACCATCTCACGGTCGAGCTGACCTCCACCGCCACGGTGGAGATCGCCATCGCCACCCACAGCGGCAGCGCCCCCGCCAAGGGCGAGGAGGCGCGGCCCAGCGACCGCGAAACCCTGCTCAACTGCGACGCAGCGGCGGTACACACCGTCCCGCACACCGGCATCGTCGGCGTCGGCCTGGTGGACGGCATCGGCCACAGCGACGACCTCGCCGACTACGCCAAGATCGCCGCCGAGGTCATGGCCCGCGTCGGCTCGCGCACCACCGCGAGCCTCGGACTGCTGAACGCCAGCTCCCTCAACAACACCGCCCCGCCCGGAACCCGCATCGTGATCGACGGCGTCGGCATGTGCGCGGTCGTCCTCCCCGACGGCCAGACCGGGATCTCCGGCACCGGCGACTGCCGCGCTCACGGCTGGCACCCCGACCGCGGCCTGCGCTCTCTCACCGACGACCAGACCATGGGCGCCTACCTGCGCAGCACCGGCATCGACCCCGACTTCTCGCAGCCCTTCGACGCCTGGCCCCAGACCAGCCTCGGCCGCTGCACCCCCAGCAGCATCGCCCGCGTCCAGGTCGACGACCCGCTGGTGCTCCTGAGCACCGACGGCGTCCACGACCGCCTCACCCCCGACACCATCGCCGCCCTCGTCACCAAGCACGCCGGCGACCTGCGCGCCCTCGCCACCGCCCTGGTCACCCCGGACGAGCCCGCCCTCGGCCAGGAGATCGACGACGCCACCGTCATCATCCTGCGCCACCTGACCGCCACCCCCTGACCCCCTCGGGGCCGTGCCCGTCTCCCCGGGCGCGGCCCCGGCCTCTCCGACCGTTCGGAGCGCCTGCTCGTGCGCCCGCCACGAACGACGGCCGGATGCCCACCGAGCAACTTCCAACTGTCCTACCTTTATGGAGGGTTCATGCGTTTCGGCACCTACAACCTGTTTAACCTGGGGCAGTTGGCCTCGCGCGAGGAACGGGAGCGCTACGACCTGCTCGTGCAGGTGATCCGCGGCCTGGACGCCGACGTCCTCGCCGTCCAGGAGATCATCGGCAAGGATCCCGAGGAGGCCGCAGGGGTCCTGCGCCGTCTCGCCGACGACACCGGCATGGTTTGCGAGGCGACCCGCGCATCCAGCACGGACCCCGAGCCCGCGCTGGGCAGCAGCCTTCACCAGTTCCACGTCGGGCTGCTCTGGCGGCCGGGCGTCGACCCCGTGCCTGGCACCCTGGGGACCTGCGCCGGCGGGGTGGACTTCTGGCACGCCATGACCACCGCGGTCTTCGACACCGGAACCGGGGCGGCCGGGCGCATCCGGCTCGGCTCCTACCACGCGGACCCGTTCCGGCCCTCGCAGCGGCTGAGCGAGGCGTACCGGGTGCTGAGCGCCTTCCAGGACGGGCTCCCCGGCGGGATCGGCGCCGACTGGAACGAGATCAGCTCCGACCGCCGGCCGACGGGCGCCTACTTCGACCCAGACACCCTGCCGGGACAGAACCACCGCAAGGTCCGCTACCAGGCCCGCTTCGACCCCGCCAACCCGACCGCCCCGGCCGTCTCCGACCGCTCCGCGACCACCCTGTTGCTCCAGGAGCCCGGTGGCCTCGTGGACACCGCGGCCGTGGCCGACGTGCCGTGGCTGCCCACCACCGGCCACTGGCTGACCGACGGCCGCCGCGCCGAGAGCTTCGGGCCGCGCCGCATCGACACCCTGCGCATCACCAGCGACCTGGCCCCCGCCGTCCGGGCGCACACCACCCACGGCGGGCCCCTCGGCGCCAAGCTCGCCGATGTCGTCCACCGGCATGTCGCCGACGGCCGCGGCTCGATCTCCGAGAAGGCGTCCGCGGTGATCGCCGAGCACGTGGCCACCAGCACGCTGTCGGCGGCCGAGCGGGCCAGCGACCATCTGCCCGTCACCACCGACCTCGACCTCGCAGCCGCTCCGACCACCGGAGCCACGCCCGGCCGATGAGCCGACGGACACGGTCGGCCATGGAAGTACCGCCGCCTGGGCACCATTTCCCATGGCCACCGGCCGAGGGCCCACGCCGTCGGCCGGCCCGTACCAGCGTCGCCGCAGTCGTTCCGGTCCCGTCACTCTGCCGGAACCCTGGCCACCTACCAACTTACGGAGGCACCATGCCCGCACCCGGCAGCCCCGACCTGACGCCCACTCACTCGGTTCCCGTGTCCGCTCCCGACTGGCAGGGCCTGTTGCGGCAGGGCACCGGTCCGATCCAGGCCGAGTTCCGGCGGCTCGTCGAAGAGACCACGCACTATCACGGGTTCAGCCCCGACCTCGTCTGGGGCAACCTGCAGACCCGCGCATACGCCAGGGAGGTCCTGCGGCTGGTCGCCGACCTGCACGACATCCCCCGCGACATCGACGCCGGAGCCGCCGAGCGCGTCGCGCGTGCCCAGTACCTCGGGCAGGGCGGACGTACCTACCACGTCCTGCTGGGCGAGCAGGCCCTGCTCACCGGTATCGGAGGCCCGGCCGTGATGCGGCCCCAGCTCACCCACCTCCTGGAGGCGATGTCCCTGCCCGGCCTCACCCTCGGCATCGTCCCCGCCCGCGCCCGGCTCCTCGTGTACCCGGGTGACGGCTTCGGGATCTTCGACGGCGCCCGGGTCGAGGTCGAGGGCTACCGCGGCGGCGAGACGATCACCGACGACCGCGTCCCGATCTTCCAGCGAGCCTTCGACCGGCTCAAGCAGTCCGCCGTGTACTTCGACGACGCCCGCGCCATCATCACCACCGCCCTGCAGAACACCTGACCGCCCCATCCCTCCAGCCCGCGAAGGACAACCTCCTGTGCCACCCACCCCTGCCCCGCCCCTGCGTACCGGCGAGCGGCCCGGCCGCAACGACCGCCCCAGCGAGGACCGCATCCTGGCCACGCCCTCCGGCGACGCCTTCGTGGTCCTCGACGGAGTCTCCACCCTCTCCGACGACCGCCCTCGCGGCGGCTGGTACGCGGACACCCTCGGCAAGCTGATCGTCGACCGCCTCGCCGCCGGCTCGGGGGCCGAGCTGACCGAGGTCCTGCACGACGCGATCTCGGCGATCACCCGCGAGTACGCGCTGACACCCGGAGCCTCGCCCGCCGCGACGGTGTCCATCGTGCGCCTGGGCGACACCGTGGTGGAGGCGGCCGTGCTGGGCGACAGTCCCGTCGTGGTGATCGGCCGCGGCGGTCAGGTGCAGGCGCTCACCGACACCCGGCTGGCCGAGCTGGTGGAGACCCGGCCGCAGGCCGCCGAGTACCGGCGGCGCCTGGCCGCGGGCAGCGGCTTCGACACCAGGCACCACCAGCTGCTGGTCGAGCTGCGCGACGCCCAGATGGGATGGATCAACCGGCCGGGCGGCTACTGGGTGGCCGAGGCCGTCCCGGAGGCCGGCCGCCAGGCGGTCACGGCCATCTGGCCGCGAGCCGAGATCGCCCAGATCCTCGCCGCCACCGACGGGGTGTCCAGCGCGGTCGACGACTACGGCCTGTACTCGTGGACGGAGCTGGCCACCGCCTGTCGCGCCGACGGGCCGCAGGCCGTGGTCGACGCCGTCCACCGGGCGGAGGAGCAGGATGCCGACGCCCGGGTTTGGGCCCGCTACAAGCAGAGCGACGACAAGGCCCTCGTCCACCTCGACCTCGCGCCGGGCGTCACGTCCGCCGGCTGAGCCCGCGCACGCACCTTCCGGGTGCGAGCGGCACCGCTCGCACCCGGAAGGCCACCGTGGTCGCGGGCTCTGGCCCGGCCGGCGGGGCAGTGGGCTCCCCGCCGGCCGTGCGGATCGCGGTCACTGCCGGGCCGGTACCTTCGCGTCCGTGTCGTCCAGTGCCCAAGCCAGCCACTCCAGGCCCCACTGGAGCGGGGTTCCGCGCCGGTCGGTCAGCGCGGCCGGGACCTCGAACATGTCGGGCAGCGGGATGTGCTCGCGCAGCAGCGGCTCGGCCAGCGGCGCCAGCCACTCGTACCCGGGGACGCCACTGTGACCGGCGACGAACGCCTCGACCACCGCGGCGGCGCGCACCGGGTCACCGACCGTGGCCCGGATCTCCGTCTCGGGCACATCACTCACCCGGCCGGCGTGCTCGTCGGCAGCGGCCAGCAGGAGCAGCGCCAGCGCCTGCAGTCCGTGGACGGCGTAGGAGTCGTACGGGCCCTCGTCGTCCTCCCAACGGGGTTCGACCAGTTCGGCTCCCCGCCACAGCGCGTCCGACCAGCCGGCCGATCCTGCCGGCACCGCCAGCGCGCCGGCCCTCCACCACAGCCTCTTCTTCTTGACCACTTGCATCCCCTTCTCTGCAGCCGTGCCCTCACTATGCCTGGCCACGTGCAACGGTTGCCGCCGCTCCGCCCGACTCGGCAGCCTTGCGCCGGGGCCAGGGGAAACCGACGGGTTCCAAATTCCTTCTGGGGCATGAAGGTTGAACCAGTAGGCTCCTCAGCTGAGGAGGGTCAGGTGGCCTTCGGGATTGGGTGAGGAGACGCGGATCGTGCAAGCGTATGGGCAGGCCCACCGGAGCCTCCTTGACGATGCGGTGCCCGACATCGAACGGTTGGTCGAGTTCCACGAGAAGGAGACCGGGACCGGCCGGGGCTACCGTCGGCCGGACATCCAGGTCGTCAGCCGCTCTGCGGTGGTGCTGATCTGTGCCTCGTGGGAGGCGTTCTGCGAGGACCTCGTGGTGGAGGCTCTCCAGCACTTGGCCGATCACTCGCCGAACGGCCTTGCGCTCCCCGACGAGGTCAAGAAGACCTTGAAGGCCAGTCTGCTCGCGGACAAGCACGAGCTGGCGATCTGGAACTTGGCCGATGACGGTTGGCGGACCGCGCTCAGGGATCGCGCGACGTTGATTTCCAGCGACGACGACCGCTCGTTGAACACCCCGAAGCCCGCACAGGTCAAGGGCTTCTTCAACAAGTACGTCGGGATCGGCGACATCACGGCCTCCTGGGCGTGGCACAAGAACGACCAGGAGCGCACGAGCAAGCTCTTGGAGGACTTCGTCGTCCTCCGCGGTTCCATCGCCCACCGGCGGTCGCCGGCGGGCGGAGTCCGGAAGAAGAAGGCGACGGACGGGCTGGATCTGGTCCAGCGCCTGGCCGCGAAGAGCGCCGAGTGCGTCAGCGAGCACCTTCTCAAGCACACCGGGACTGCCCTCCCGGAGTTGGACCCACCGGTGACCTGATTCTCGAACTCAACCCCGCCCAAACGTCGTTCATGGCGCGATCGGGTCGGGGGGCCAGCGAGGCGGCCGTGGTCGGCTACCAGACGTACCCGGTGCCGGGGCCCGGCCACCCTGGAGCCGGGCCGGTTTCCGGTCGGCCTCGCGCCGGGCAGCCTCCTGGCAGGCAGGCAGGCAGGCAGGCACGCAGGCAGGTGGGCGGCTCGGTCAGGTGAGTTCGGCCAGGAGCTGGTCGGCGGTGCGGGCCATGGTGTCGGTGTGCGGCCCCGGGGCACCGGTTCGCTTGTGGGCTCGGGCGGTGTTGGCGCACAGCAGGAGGCGGGACAGCCGTCCGGAGCGGGTGGTCAGGACGTCGGCGAAGAGGTCCAGGACCTTCTCAGCGACGGCGGGCTGTGGGAGGGAGGCAGCCCAGAGGCAGGCGGCGTCGAGGCCGACGGGGGCGTTGCCCCAGTCCTCCCAGTCGAGGACGGCGAGGTCGGGGCCGCACAGGTTGGCCCAGCCGAGGTCTCCGTGGGCACAGGCCCAGTCGGTGACGGTGGTGTCGACGGTGTCGCCGTAGATCTCGCGGATCCGTGCGGTGAGGTGGGTCTGGGGCATGCAGAGGCGGTCGGTGGTGTGGCCAGCGAGCGCGTCGAGGGCGGAGTGCAGGTCGGTCCACCACTGCTCAGGCAGGTGCGGGTCGGTGGTGAGGTCGGCGCGGTGGGAGATGGAGCGGGCCGGGATGTGCGTCATCTCGTCGGCGCGCCAGACCACGCCCAGCGTGCTGTCGGTCCAGGAGGCGGCGGCGAGCCACTCGGGCCGGGGAACGCCGGTGAGGGCGGCGGCGGCTTCGAAGCCGGTCCAGCGCTGGCTGTTCAGTCGGTCGGGCCGTCGCCAGGCCAGCCGGACCCAGGTGCCCGCCGCGGTGGGGAATCCGGCGCTGCCGTTGTGGGCCGAGTAGTGGCCGACCTTCCGCTGGAGGGTGCAGCCCAGGCGGCTCTCGGTCGCCTTCAGGACCTCCTCCAGGTCGACGGTCGACAGGTCATCCAGGTTCTGCTGCACGGGCGTTGTCCCCTCCTGCCTCGCGGTGTTCTCGCACCGTAGCGGCTTCGCGCAGCAGTGTCCGGTAGCGGGCGAGAGTGTCGGGGTCGGTCTCGATGTCGCGGGTGGCGGTGGCGAGTTCGGCGAGGTGTGCGGGGTCGGAGGTGCCTGCGGCGATCCGCTCGACGGGGGGTGTGCCGTAGGCGATGGCGAGGGCCGCTTGCAGGGCAGGTGCGGTGCACCGTCGGGCGAGGAAGGGCCTGGTGTCGAGCTGCTGCCAGAGGGAGTCGGCGGGGTTGCCGCCGAAGGGGGCCATGCCCCAGCGGTGCCGGGGGCGCAGGCGTTCGGCGAGCCGGTCGCCGGCGTCCAGGACGTGGGCGGGGACGGCGAGTCCGGAGCGGGTCATCAGGACGTCCGGCCTGGGTACGCCGTCGAGGTGGGCGAGGAGCGGGGCGGGGTTCCAGGTGGAGACGCCCCAGTGGCGGATGCGGCCCCGCTCGCGCAGGCGGGCGAGTTCCTCGGCCGCCCGGGCGAACCCGGCCGGGTCGTGCTCAGGGTTGTGCAGGAGCAGGGTGTCCGGGGAGCGGCCGAGGTCGCGGGCGGCCTGGTCGGCGGCGGTGCGCAGGCGGGCGGGGTCGAGGTCGTGGCCGCCGGGAAAGTAGCCGATCTTGGTGGTCAGGTCGAAGCGGTGCAGGAGGGGGCCGGCCTGGTCGGCGAGCACCCGGTGGGCCTGGTGGTGCTGGTAGTTGGCGGCGGTGTCGAGGGCGGTTACGCCGAGGTCGAGGGCCGCGGCGAGTAGGTGACGGCGGGGACCAGCCCGGTATAGCCCGAGGGCGAGTCGCCGTTCAGCGGGGCGCACAGGCCCTCCTTCACGAGGTGGTCGGCGAGCGCGGCCAGGTCGGTTCCGCCGTGCGCCAGGTGGACCGGGTGGCCGGACAGCAGGGTGCGCAGGGGCTGTTCGGCACGGGAACGGAAGGTGAGGCGCTTGCCGCCGGCGACGACCAGGACGCCGTCGGCGGTGGTGGTGATCTCGGGTGCGAACTCGGTGACCGCGGCGACGGCTTCCAGCGGGCCGAGGGCGGGGATGTGCGGGAGGTGGCGGGCCGGCGGGGTGCTGGCGCGGGTGGCCGCGAGGTAGGTGGCGGGGTCGTGCTCGCGGGCGAGTTCGGCCAGGCGCCCGACGAGCAGGTCATTCGCAGGCACGCCGTCGGCGGTCTCCAGGTCGGTGCGCATGAGCTGGTCGGCGCGCGCGGTGTCTGCGAGGGCGGCGATCCAGCTGACCGGGGTGCGGCGGGTGAGGCCGAAGGTCACGTGGAGGGTGTGCCCGTCGTCGCCGGAGCCGACGCGGGTGGCGGTGTGCCAGTAGCCGCGGGGGATGTGGATCACGTCGCCCGGGTTCATCACCCCGGCCCACAGGACGTCCTCGGCGGGGGTGAGATTGCGTTCGGCGTCGCGGTACATCGGCACCGGCCTCGACGGGCCGCGGACCTCCCACGCCTTCTGCCCGGAGACCTGGACGCAGATCACGTCGTGATCGTCCCAGTGGAGGCCGAAACCGGCGGTGTCGCCCACGCCCAAGTAGGCATTGACGGAGACGAGTTCACCTGACCACCAGCCCAGGGCGCGGCAGGCGACCTCCAGGGTGGGGTCGAAGGTATCGACGCTGTCGAGGACCAGCGAGCCACCGGCGGACAGGATCCGCCCGAGCGAGGCCATGTCGGCCTGCTTAACCGCCTGGCGCCGCCGGTTGACCACCTCGGTCAGGTACTCCGAGGGGTGAAGCTCCTCGCCGGTGGCGTAGCAACGCAGCTGAGGGTTGGCCAGGTGCCTTCGCATTACCAGGTCCAGGAGGTGGTGCGGCGTCATCAGCCGGGCGGCCAGGTCCGGCTCCGGGAGCTGCCCGCGGGCGAACGCGCGCCCGATGGCGCCCGGCCCGTCCCAGCCCAGCGCCTTCTCGATGCCTGTGACGAGCCGGTGCTCCATGCGGTCTCCTAGCCTCGGGGAAGGTTCAGGTCGCGGTTCTCGCCGTCGTCGCCGGCGGAGTTGCCGGAGCTGGTGACGTCCGAGCGTTCCGCCTCGTAGCGGTCGTGCGCTCCGGAGAGCTGCTCGACTGCCAGCAGCAGGTCGTCGTCGTCCATGGGGGTCACCTCCCTTCCCTGCCCGGCGGGAAGACCGACCTCTGCCGCGCGAACGGCCTGACGCCCCGATGAGCAGTCTTCGAACGTAGGCGAAAGACAAGACCACCACAGCGCGGGAACCAGCCACAACCTGCACTCCTCAGAGCAGCTGCCGACCTGCGGGTCGACGCCGGGCGCGGCGCGGAGCCGCTGGTGGTATCCGACCGCGGCGATGGCGGGTTTCAGGCAGCCTGATCGCGTGACCTCGTCGCGTAGGTTGGCCACCCACCGGGTTCGAACACGGGGCCACTGTCCGGTGCCGGCTTCCGATAATTCGGTTGTCGGCATCGACTGCGCCGCGCTTCCATCATCGGATGGAGACAGTAACTCCCCAGCACATCAACGAGTTTCGCGACCGCGGGTACACCGTGGTGCCCGATGTCCTCACCCCGGGACAGGTAGCCGACTGGCGGGCGCTCGTCGGTCGGCACCTCGACCGGCAGCAGCCCGAGGACGGTCGGATCGGACCGTACTTCCTGTGGCCCGCGCTCGCCCAGGACCCCGAGCTGCGCAACCTGTACTGCACCAGTGCCGTCGCCGAGGCGGTCGAGCCCCTTCTGCGGGCAGGACTCTCTCTGCCGGAGCCGGAGGTCGCACAGTTGGCGGTCACCTTGCCCCCGCACCCGCACCACCCCGGCGCCCCACACATCGACGGCCTCACCCCCACCGAGGAGGACGGTCGCCCGGGAACGTTCACCGTGCTCGCCGGCCTGCTCCTGACCGACCAGCGCTACCGAGACCGGGGGAACCTGTGGGTGTGGCCGGGCACCCACCTGCGCACCGGGGCGTGGCTGCGTGAGCACGGCGCCGACGCGCTGGCCACCGCGGTGCCCTACCCCCCGGTCGAGCTGGGCGAGCCGTCACAGGTCACTGGAGCAGCCGGAAGCCTGGTCCTCGTGCACTACCTCCTGGCGCACAACATCGGCGGGCACTTCGGGACCGCTCGCGACGAGCGGCGGGAGACCGTGTACTTCCGCTTGCGCGCAGGCGGCCACCGCAGGCGCTGGCGCGAGGCCGTGACCGCTCCGTTGATGGAGTTCGCCGGCTGACGCGCACGGTCCGCGCCGGGGATGCGGCGCGACTACTGCATGCGTAGCGGCGGCAAACTGCGGTCAAGGACCGAGCGCTCCCTCGCCGTCAGGTGGAGGTATGCAGCGGCGGCATCACGCTACGGCCTGTTCGCTGGGCTCGTCGCTGAGGTGCAGCAGCCGCTGCAGCTCGCTCTTGCGGACCCGGTACTCCACCCCCAGCCGCAGCACGGTGCAGGGGTACTGGCCGGTCCTGGCGAGCTTGTAGCCCGTCGTGCGGCTGAGCGACAGCAGCGCGTTGGCTGTCGGCAGGGGGACGGCTGGCGGCAATTCGGCGAACGAGCGCCGGATGCCGGCATCGTCGACTCCGAGGAACTGGAGCAAGTCGGTCGTGATGACCCTGTGGCCGTCCCCTACCTGGATGATCCCGCACGGATATTGGCCGGTCCGGGCCATCAGGTAGCCCTTGGTCCGGCTCAGGGCGAGCATCCGGTTGGCGTCGGTCAGCAGCAGTGCCGGCGGGAGGCTCCTGAGGGCCGCCCGCGAGTACCGGGCTCCAGCCGAAGCCGCTACTTCCCTCACGTCGACCTCCAGGACATGGCGCGTTCTCTGTGAGAGAAACATCTATCACACCTTCCACGAGGGAAGCATTTCACGAGTTACACTTCCTTCATGACATCCCAGCCAGCCATCCAAGACTTCACCGCTCGAGTCGGCAGTGCGGTCAAGGCCCTCCGCACCGAGGTCGGCCTCAGCGCACCGGAACTCGCTGCCGCATGTACCGAGCTGGGAGTGCCGGTCGCCGGGAACGCGATCAACAAGATCGAAACCCTCCGTCGGGAATCCTTGAAGCTGGAGGAGGCCCTCGCCTTCGCTGTCGCGCTCGGGGTGCCGCTCGTCAGCCTCATCGTCCCGCTCGACGGTGAGGCCGAGGTCGACCTCCTCCCCAACCTCAGACTGCCGGTCTGGGAAGCCGCGATGCTGATCACCGGTGAGGACCCGCTCGAGGGCGCCGCCGCCGAAGACCGCTCCCACACCGTTCTCGCCATCTACCGTGAGCACGCGGTCGACGTCCGGACCGCCCTGATCTCGACTCGCGAGGCGCGCGAACGTCGTTCCCAGGCTGTCCAACACGAGGTCGGATCGGGCCGATATCAGCAACTGTCGCGCCAGGCATCTGAGTTCGAACGCATCGGGGCCGAGGACTGCCAGCGACTGCGGGAGACCCGCGCTCACATGCGAGAGCAGGGCCTGCACCCCTCACCTTTGCCGGCCGTTCTGGCCTTCATCGACTCGGACGAATAGGGCGAAGACTGCATGAAGGACTCCAGCATCCTGCTCCACTGCGGCTGCTCCGAAGGGCTTCAGGGCCAGGTACGTGATGCCGACCTGCTGCAAGGAGTGCTGCCACCAGCGCATGCTTGCGCAGGCGCGAAAAGACCGGGACTGGCCACCGACTCATCCCTGAAGCTCTCTCGGCCAGTCCAAGGATCACCAACGTGCACCAACTCTTCGCTCGACCCGCGGTCCCCGCGACGCACCCCGTCCGTTCCGGGGAGTGCGCGCCGTGAACGATCTGCAACAACCTGGAGGCGACACCGGCCTGCCCTCGGTCGTCGACCTGCTCCACAGCGGCTGGTACACCGCGGACGAGCTGGCGCCCCTCCTGAAGGTCGATCCGTCGACCCTCCGCCGCTGGCGCACCGCCAAGCCTCCTCAAGGGCCGCCCTTCGTCCGTCTCGCCAACCGGACCGTCGTCTACTCCATACCTGACACCCAGGCGTGGCTCGTATCCCAACGAACAGTTCCCACGAAACCGGAGGCCGCATAGCTTGGCTAACACCCCCGTGATCGTCCCGATCGCGATCGACCTGACCGACGACATCGAGTTCCGGCCGGACCGGCGCCCCGAGTTCCGGTATCGCGCACGTGTGCGGTGGTGGGATCCCGAAGGCGGCGGGCGAAAGTCGCTCTCCAACTCCGTTGCGTCCGAAGACGAGGCGAAGGATTGGATCGACCGTCTGCGCAAGGCGGCCAAGCGCGGAATCGTTCCGTCGCTCTCGAATGTGACGTTGGCGGACTACGGGGACGAGAACTGGGACCTGGCCATGCGTGGCCTGGAGCCGAAAACCCTCGACCCCTACCGGGCCGGGTGGAAGCTCCGGGTCGTTCCGACCATGGGACATGTCCCGGTCGTGTCGATGACCAACGGAATCACCGACCGGGCCCTGCACGCCTGGATATCCGACGAGGTCGGCAAGTCCTCCGTCAAGAACACCCTTGCCCCCCTCGTCCGTGTCATGGAGCAGGCCCGCCGCGACGGCATCATCGACCTCAACCCGTGCCGACTGACCGGCTGGCAGTCCCTGTACAAGCAGTTCGAGGACGAGCTGGACAACCCCCGCGCCCTCGCCCTGCCCGACTGGGACGCCCTCGACACCCTCGCCGAGGCGCTCGTCGCCCGTTCCCACGGCGCCTACCGGATTTGGGGCGACGTCGTCCGCTTCGCAGCGTGCACCGGCGCCCGCATCGGCGAGGTCTCCGGCGTCCGGGTGAAGGACATCAATCGCTTCGACTGGACGTGGGACCTCTGCCGGCAGACCACGCCAAGTCCCGGCGGACTCGTCGACAAGGGCACGAAGGGAAAGCGCCGCCGGACCGTCCCGATCATCGAAGAGATCCGCGACATGGTGACCTGGCGACTCACCGTCGTCGGGAACGACCCGATGGCCCGTCTGTTCACCGGCCCCCGGGGCGGGCGGATCAGCACGGCCGTCCTGCGCGATGCCACCCACTGGGACGAAGTCGTCATGAAGCTGGGCTACCACTGGTTGCGCCGCCATGGCCTTCGGCACACCGGCCTCACCTGGCTCGCCGACGCCGGAGTGCGCCTGCACGTGCTCCAGCGCATCGCCGGGCACGGGCAGATCACCACGACCCAGCGCTACCTCCACCCCTCGCACGCCGACTACGTCGAGGCCGGCAACAAGCTCAGCATCCACCTCAACGCGGGCCGAGAGACCGTGCCGGCAGATCCTGAGCCCACCGCCCCCCTCCGCCACCTCTACGTCGTCCGCTAACAGTTGTCGGGGGGTGCACCCACCGGGGGGGGGCCCCCCCCCCGGGCCGGTCCACACAAATGGTAACCCCAAACACCGCACCCCGCCCACACCCCCCAGCAGAGCAAGAA
>NZ_JBEYVJ010000085.1:0-27674 GCF_040643935.1 Kitasatospora sp. NPDC047058
GCTGGGGGACGCGGTACAGGGCCACGGGGATGGTGATCGGGACCGCGCACCCGCTGTATTAGGAAGTCGGCCGGGCCGACTTCCTACTCCAGGGCACCTCCAGGGGGCTGCCAAAAGCTCCAGAAGTCTTTGCAAAGTCGCACTTTGCAAAGAGCGGGGCGGGCGCTGGGCCGGGCGCGAGGGGGCCGGCGGGCCCCGCTCGGCACGGGTCAGTGCCGGAAGGCGGCGGCCAGGACGTTGACGACGTCGCCGATGACGATCACGGCCGGGGGCTTGATCTGCTCGGCCTCCACCGTGGCGGCGACGGTGGCGAGGGTCGCGTCCACCCGGCGCTGGGCCGCGGTGGTGCCCTCCTGGACGACGGCCACCGGGGTGTCGGCCGGGCGGCCGCACGCGACCAGCTTGGCCGCGATCGCACCGATCTTGTCGACGGCCATCAGCAGCACCAGGGTGCCGCTCATCTTCGCGACGGCCTCCCAGTTGGTGAGCGAGCGCTCGTCGTCCGGGCCGACGTGGCCGGAGATCACGGTGAACTCGTGCGTCATCCCCCGGTGGGTGACCGGCACCCCGGCCGCGGCCGGGACGCTGACCGAGCTGGAGATGCCCGGGACCACCGTGACCGGCAGCCCGGCCTCGGCGCAGGCCAGCAGCTCCTCGCCGCCGCGTCCGAACACGTACGGGTCGCCGCCCTTGAGCCGGACGACGAACTTCCCGGCCTCGGCGTGCTCGATCAGGGTGCGGTTGATCGCCTCCTGGGCCATGAACCGCCCGTACGGGATCTTCGAGGCGTCGATCACCTCGACGTGCTCCGGCAGCTCGGCCAGCAGCTCGCGCGGGGCCAGCCGGTCGGCGACGACCACGTCCGCGTCGGCCAGCAGCCGGCGGCCGCGGACGGTGATCAGGTCCGGGTCGCCCGGGCCGCCGCCGACCAGGGCGACGCCGGCGCCGTGCGCACGGTACTGGCGGGCGGCCAGCGAGCCGTCCCGCAGGCGGTCCACGATGGAGTCGCGCAGCGCGGCGGAGTGCCGCGGGTCGCCGGTGAGGACGGCGACGGTGGCGCCCGCGTCACGGCCGCTGGCGGGCGTCCAGGCGGTGGCCGCGGCCGCGTCGTCGCTGCGGGCGCAGAACACCCGCCCGCGCTCGGCCTCGGCGCTGACCGCCGCGTTGACCTCCGGGTCGTCGGTCGCGACCAGGGCGTACCAGGTGTCCGCGAGGTCGCCGTCCTGGTAGCGGCGCTCGTGCCAGGTCAGCTCGCCGGCGTCGGCCATGGCCTGGACCGCGGGCGTGGTGGCCGGCGATATCAGGTGCAGGTCGGCACCGGTGGCGATGAGGGCGGGCAGTCGGCGCTGGGCGACGTGGCCGCCGCCGACCACGACGACACGGCGGCCGGCGAGCAGCAGGCCGACCGGGTACGGGGTGCGGCCCTCGGTGCCGGGATGCGGGTTGGGCGCGGTCATGGGCGGTGCTCCTGGATCGGGGGTGAGGGTGGTGGGGGTACGGCACCGCTCCGCGTGCCGGCGCGCCCTCGGGCCGGTCCACGGAGCGGTGCGATCAGGCGTCAGGCCTTCTCGGTGACCCCGGCGGAGTCGAACGTGGCTACATCGTGCATCGCCCGGGCCGCACTCTGCACCAGCGGCAGGGCCAGCAGGGCGCCGGTGCCCTCGCCGAGCCGCAGGTCGAGGTCGATCAGCGGGCGCAGGCCGAGCTTGGCCAGCGCGGCCTGGTGGCCGGGCTCGGCGGAGCGGTGGCCGGCGATGCAGGCGGCGAGCACCTCGGGGGCGATCGCCTTGGCGGCCAGCGCGGCCGAGCCGGCGATGACGCCGTCCAGGATGACCGGGGTGCGCAGCGAGGCGGCGCCGAGCAGGAAGCCGGCGATGGCCGCGTGCTCCAGGCCGCCGACGGCGGCGAGCACGCCGATCGGGTCGGCCGGGTCCGGCTGGTGCAGGGCCAGCGCGGCGCGGATCACCTCGACCTTGCGGGCGTGCGTCTCGTCGTCGATGCCGGTGCCGCGGCCGGTGACCTCGGCCGGGTCCAGGCCGGTGAAGACCGAGATCAGGGCGGCGGAGGCGGTGGTGTTGGCGATCCCCATGTCACCGGTGACCAGGCCCTTGTTCCCGGCCGCGACCAGGTCGCGGGCGGTCTCGATGCCGACCTCGATCGCCTTCAGCGCCTCCTCGCGGGTCATCGCCGGGCCCTGGGTCATGTCGCCGGTGCCGGGACGGACCTTGCGCGGCAGGAGGCCGGTGGTGCGGCCCTGCTGGATCGCGTGGGGCAGCTCGGCGGCGACGCCGACGTCCACCACGCAGACCTCGGTGCCGATCTGCTTGGCGAAGGAGTTGACCACCGCTCCTCCGGCCAGGAAGTTCCCGACCATCTGGGCGGTGACCTCCTGTGGCCACGGGGTGACGCCCTGGGCGTGGACACCGTGGTCGCCGGCGAAGATCGCCACGCAGGCCGGCTCCGGGACCGGCGGCGGGCACTTGCGGGAGAGACCGGACAGCTGGGCGGAGATGATCTCCAGCATGCCGAGCGAGCCGGCCGGCTTGGTCATCCGCTTCTGGCGGTCCCAGGCCTCGCCGAGCGCCTTGGCGTCCAGCGGACGGATACCGCGCAGGGTCTCGGCCAGCAGGCTGTGCGGCTCCTCGCCGGGCAGCGCGCGGTTGCCGTACTGCTCCTCGTGGACGACCCAGGACAGCGGGCGCTTCTTCGCCCAGCCCTGCTGCTGCAGCTCGGGCTCGTCCGGGAAGGCGTCGACGTAGCCGACGCAGAGGTAGGCGACGACCTCCAGGTGCTCGGGCAGGCCGAGCTCGCGGACCATCTCCTCCTCGTCGAAGAAGCTCACCCAGCCGACGCCGAGGCCTTCGGCGCGGGCGGCCAGCCAGAGGTTCTCGACCGCGAGGGCGGCCGAGTACGGGGCCATCTGGGGCTGGGTGTGGCGGCCCAGGGTGTGCCGCCCGCCGCGGGTGCGGTCGGCGGTCACCACGATGTTGACGGGCGTCTCGAGGATCGCCTCGGTCTTGATCTCCTTGAACTGCTTGGCCCGGCCCTTGGGCAGCGAGTCCGCGTACGCCTCGCGCTGGCGCTCGGCCAGTTCGTGCATCTTGCGGCGGGTCTTGGCGGAGCGGATCACCACGAAGTCCCACGGCTGCGAGTAGCCGACGCTGGGCGCGGTGTGGGCGGCCTCCAGGACGCGGATCAGCACCTCGTGCGGGATCGGGTCCGGGCGGAAGCCGTTGCGGATGTCGCGGCGCTGCCGGATGACCTGGTGGACGGCCTCGCGGCCGGCGTCGTCGTACGCGGGGGCGGCGGGGCCGGCCGGCTCGGCGGGCTCCTCGGGGGCGACGTCCTCGGCGGGCGCCTGGGCGGCCTCCTCGGCGGTCGGCTCCGGGGCGCTCTCCGTGACGGTCTCCGCCGCGGTCTCCGCGACCGGGGACGCCTCCGCGGGGGCGTCGGCGGACGCCTCGGTGACGGTCTCGGCGACGGGGGCCTCGGCGGCGACGGATTCGGCGGCGATGGATTCGGCGGCGACGGTCTCGGCGTCCTGGGCCGCTTCCGGCTGGACGGTGGCCTCAGCCTCGGGCTGGACGGCGACCTCGACCTCGGGAGCGACGGCGGCGAGCGCCTCGGGCGCCACGGCCTCGGGAGCGACGGTCTCCGGAGCGACGGCCTCCGGACCAACGGCCTCGGGAGCAACGGCCTCGGGAGCCACCGCTTCCGGAGCGACGGCCTCGGCCGCGGCTTCGGCCCCGGCCTCGCCCTCGGGCGCGGCAACGGCCTGGCCGGACGGCATCTCGCCGGTGCCGGCCGCCGTCTCGGCGGCGGCCTCGGGCTGGGCGTCGGTCCCGGCGACGGCGACGGCCTCGGCCGGTACGGCGGCCTCCGCCGGTACGGCGTCCTGGGCCGGCTCGGCGGCCGGCGCCCCGGACTGCTCCGCGGGCGCTATGGGGGCGGGCTGCGGAACCTCGCCCTCGACGACGGCCTGGACCGCCTCGACCTGCGGGAGGCCGTGCGGGGCGGGCGCGGCGAGGAAGGCGGAGATCCGGCGCGGCTGAGCGGCCTGCGGCTGCTCGGCCTGGGCGGCGGCCTCGGCCGGGGCGGCGACGGGCTCGGCAGCGGCAGCGTCGGCAACGGCCACCGCCTCGGCGGCGGGCTCCGGGGCCCCGGCCTGGGCGGGCTCGACCGGCTGCGCGGCGGCGGCCTCGGCAACGGGCTCCGCCACCGCCTCGGCAACGACCGCCTCGGCAACAACGGCTTCGGCGGCCACCGGCTCGACCGCCACCGGCTCGGCGGCCGGAGCCTCCTCGACGACCTCGACCACCTCGATGGCCCCGACGGTCATGACGGCCTGCGGCACGTCGTGAACCGGCTGGATGCCCTGGACCGGCTGCTGGACCTGCTGCGGCACCGGCTGCGCCTGGACGGGCACGGCGGCCTGCGGCTCCGGCTGCCCGACGACGACCGGGATGCCGTGCGCGGGCGTGCCGCCCTGGGAGGGGCCGCGGTCGGCGAGCGAGCGGACCGGCACGTGGCCGGTCATCAGCGACGGGTCCGGGATCGGCGGACCGGCGTGCAGCGGGCGGCGCGGCTGCTGAGCCGCCGTCAGCGCGTCCTGGCCCTGCGCCTGCAGCGGAACGGCCTGGAGCGGCTGGCCCTGGGCCTGCAGCGGCTGGCCCTGCGGCTGCCCCGGGATCTGCTGGGCGGCCGGGTCGGCGGCGCCGAGCACCGGCGGTTCCACCGGCGGCCAGGACGGCTCGACCGGGGTGCCGGGCCCGGCCTGCGGTTCGGCGGCGAGCGGCTCGCCCCAGGAGCCCTGCGGGCCGGGCATCAGCAGGACGTCGTCCTCGTCGTCGAGCGGGTCCGGCTGGTCGGGCTCGTCGAGGAAGTGGAAGGCGGGGCTCGGTGCGACCTGGTCGGTCGCCCAGCCCTCGCCGGGCAGGCCGACGACGGGCGCGCCGGCGACCGGGACGCCGTAGCCGGGCACGCCGAGCGGCTGCGCCTGACCGGGGAAGGCCTGCGGCGGCACCATGCCCACGGCCGGCGGCACCGCGCCGGGCACGCCGTTCCCCGGCACCGCACCGGCCGGCACCCCGCCGTGCGGGATCCCACCGTTCGGCATCGCGGGCGCCGGCATCACGCCACCGTCCATCGCGACACCCGCCACGGGGGCGACGCCCTGCACGGGTGCGACGGCCGCGACGCCCTCCGGGCCGCCGAGCGGGTCGGACCCGGCGAGCAGGTGCTCCGGCAGTCCCTCGTTCGGGACGTGGCCGCCATCGGTCATGTCAAAGCTCCTTCCAGGCCGCTGCCGCGCCCTCGGCGACGCGATCACCGACCGCAGCGCCCATCCGCACGGGCCGGCCTGCACCGGCCCGCCCCTCAACCACACACGGCCGCCGCGCCCGGGGCGCTGCGGCCGACATCCTTCCGGCGCGCTGCGGCACCCCGGCCCGCGCACCACCACGAGGGGCGGCGCGTCACCTGAAACAACGACAAGCCGGGGCAACCGGCACGACCGCACCGGACCCTACGGCATTCTCCAGGTCCGGCACGCGGCCCGTCGAATTGCCCACACTCCGAGCCGCACCGGCTTGCATCACGTCAAAAAGGCGACAAACCGACCGGATCGGGCGGGCTTGCGGACGCCGCCGCCGTCCCGGACGCCACACTACCGGCCCGGCGCCACCGCCTCTCGAATCGGTGTCCGGATGCGACCTGGATCACCGCCCCGCGCGCGCCCCCCGTCCCCCGGCGCACCACCGCCTGCGGGCCGGATCCGCACCGGATCGTCACCGGACCACCGGGACCTCGCCGGAACCCTCACCGGATGCGCCACCGGGCGGCTCGCAGGAGCGGCCGAGGTGCTTCGCCTTCACACGATCTGCTCACCCCAGAGCAGGAGCGCACCCGGTTCCCCCGCGCCCAGGCGCAGCGCGCCCGCGCCGTCCGCCGCCAGCGGCGCGGACTGGAGCAGGGCGCCGTCAGGCCGGTAGCCGGCCTCGCCGATGGCGCGGCGGATCTCCTCCGCCTCGGCAAGGGTGCGGGCCACGGCGACGAAGCGCTCGGGGCGGCGCGCGAGCACGGCGCGGACCACCGCCGGCCCGCCGGACTCCACGACGACGGCGTCCGGCTCCGGCAGGCCGCCGAGCACCTCGGGGCCGCCCCCGTGGACGGTCTCCACCTCGACGCCGTAGCGGCGGGCGGTGACGGCCAGCCGGGCGCAGGCGGAGCGGTCGGCCTCGACGGCGACCACGGCGGCGCCGAACCGGGCGGCCTCGACGGCGAGGGCGCCGCTGCCGGCGCCGACCGACCAGACCAGGTCACCGGGACGGGCACCCAGACGGGCCAGCACCAGGGCGCGCGCGTGCGCGGGGAGCGGCTCCGATGCGCCCGGCGCATCCTCCGTGCGCCCGGCGCCCGCGTACGCGTCGGCAGGCAGCGCCCACCCGCGGTCCGGGCCGGGGAAGCCGACCGGGCGCCCGGCCAGCCAGCCGGCCGCCTCGCCGACCGTGCCGGTCTGCGGGCCGCTGTTGTTGCCGCCGATCACCAGCACCACGCTGGGGTCGCGCCAGACGTGGTCGGCGACCCGGTCGGAGGTGAGGACGGTGACGTCCTCCTCGGGGGTGCCGAGGGCTTCGCAGACCACGAAGGTGCGGTGCACCCCGCGCAGCATCAGGGCGAGTTCGGCGGGCCCGGCCCCGGGTGCGGTCAGCACGGCGACCTTGGGGTGGGCCCGGCAGATGTTGGCCGCGCGGCGCAGCCGTCCGCCGTGGGCGCTGACCACCTGGGCGTCCTCCCAGGGCATGCCGGCCCGGGCGAAGGCGGCGGCGACCGAGGAGACGGCGGGCAGGACCTCCAGTTCGAGGCCGTACTCGGGGCGGCGCAGGGTGCGGACGACGCCGAAGAACCCCGGGTCCCCCTCGGCGACGACGACGGCGGCGCCGCGGTGCTCGGCGATCCGGCGGGCGGCGAGCCGGACGTTGCCGAGGGCGAGCCGTTCGGCGCCGGACGGCACCGGCAGGGCGCTGAGCTGGTAGGGGGCGCCGGCCACCAGGGTCGCCGCGGCCAGGGCCGCGGCGGCGGCCTCGGTCAGCGGTGTGCCGTCCCACCCGATGACCGTGATCCGGTCAGCCATCTGCGGCGTTCTCCCTCGCCTCGGTGCGCCGACATGCTGCGCCCGCGTGCGGCGCCGGTGCAGAGGCTACCGGGTGTCATCCCCCCGGCGCCGACATCTCGCACACCTGTCCGCCGCCCGGGGGCGTCACGGGCGGCCCGGAGGGCAGGCGCGCGGAACGGACGGGGTGCGCCGGGCGGACGGAGTGCGCCGGACCGGCGGCGGCGTGCGCCGGGCGGACGCGGCCGAGGGTCGGCAGAGAAGGACGGCCGCGGGTCAGTCGCGGAGGACGTACCGGTCGCCGGGCCAGCCGGCCTCCTGGTCCGCCGGGCTCTCCATGTCCTCCGGCAGCAGGCTCCACAGGATGAGGTCGCTGCGGCTCTCTCCCCCGCCCGGGTGGCCGGCCGGCGCCCCCAAGGTCACCTCGCCGGGCTCGCCGCGCACTATCCAGGCGCTGCGCAGCACGCCCTCGCTGATGCCGCCGATCTTCTGGGCGACCTGCTGGGCGGCGGTGTTGCCGGCGGCGGTGCGCATCTCCAGCCGCAGGAAGCCGCGGTCCTCGAAGAGCCACTGGGCGACGGCGAGGACGGCCTCCGGCGCGTAGCCCTCGCCGCGCGCCCAGGGGGCGGTGACGTAGGCGATCTCGGTGGAGCGCAGCCGCCAGTCGGTGTTGCGCAGTTCGACCAGGCCGACCAGCCGCTGGGTGAGGTGTTCGGTGACCGCGAAGACGATGCCGTGGCCGGCCGCGCGGCGGGCGGGGGCGAGGGTGCGGGCGAGTTCGGCGGCGTAGGCCTCGGTGAAGGGGTGCGGGAGGTCGGTCCAGGCCAGCACGAGCTCGTCGGCCATCATCTCGGCGAGGCCGGGGGCGTCGTCCTCCGCAAGGGGGCGCAGCACCAGCCGTTCGGTGCTGATGGCGGTCTCGGGGAAGCTCGCTGCCATGCCGTCTCTCCTCGCCGGGTCGTGGACACACCGTACGCCTCGCCGGTGCCCCCTGTGCCACGCGGTGCGCGGACCGGACGACGGTACGTCAGAACACGGTCTGTCAGGGCGTCACTGGTGCATACTGCCCGACCGGGCCCCCGCCGGGGTGCGGCGGGGGCCCGGTCGTTCGAACCCTGGGACCAGGACCCCGGGATCAGAAGCCGGCGATGACGGAACCCTTGAAGTTGTCCTCGATGTACTTCTTGACCTCGGGCGAGTGGAGCAGCTCGGCGAGCTTCTTGACCCGCGGGTCGTTCTCCTTGCCCTGCTTCACGGCGAGGATGTTGGCGTACGGGTTGCCCTCGGCCTTCTCCAGGACCAGCGAGTCGCCGTTGGGCTTGAGGCCCGCGTCGAGGGCGTAGTTGCCGTTGATGACGGCGGCGTCGAGGTCGTCGATGGAGCGGGGCAGCTGGGCGGCCTCCAGCTCCTTCCACTTGAGGTTCTTCGGGTTGCCGGTGACATCGGCGGGGGTCGCGCCGGTGCCGACGCCGGCCTTGAGGGTGATGATGCCGTTGTCGGCGAGCAGCTTGAGCGCCCGGCCCTCGTTGGTGGCGTCGTTCGGCAGGCCGACGGTGGCGCCGTTGGCGAGGTCGCCGATGGCCTTGGCCTTCTTCGAGTACACGCCCAGCGGCTCCAGGTGGACCGGCTCGACGGAGACGATCTGGGTGCCGTGCTTCTTGTTGAAGTCCTCCAGGTACGGCACGTGCTGGAAGTAGTTGGCGTCGGCCGAGCCGTCCTGCACCGCGGTGTTGGGGGTCACGTAGTCGGTGACCTCCTTGATGGTGAGCTTGAGGCCGGCCTTCTCGGCAAGGTTGTCCTTGACGTACTTGAGGATCTGGCCGTGCGGGGTGGGGCTGGCGACGACGGTCAGCGCGGCGTTCGGGTCGGAGGACCCGGAGGAGCCGGAGCTGCCGCAGGCGGCCAGCGAGAGGGCGATGCCGGCGGTGGCGAGGACACTGGTGAACTTCAGGGCGTTGCGCACGAAAAGTGCCTTTCTGCGTGGTGCGGGGAGCCGCGTCCGGGAGCGGACGACGGGTGGTCTGGGGGGCTGTCCGCGGGACTGCCGCTAGGAGGCGACGAGGTCCTCGTCGGTGGCGGCCGCGGGGGCGGTGCCGCGCGGGCGGAGCAGGCGGGTCCGGCCGCCGGTGCGCCCGCGGTTGGCCAGGCTGCGGACGGCCCGGTCGCCCAGCAGCTGCACGAGGGTGACGATGATCACCAGCTCGGCGACGATGATCCACATGAAGGCGGTCTCGAAGCGGAAGTAGCCGTAGTTGATGGCCAGGGTGCCGAGGCCGCCGCCGCCGACCGCGCCGGCCATGGCGGAGTAGCTGACCAGCGTGATGACCGTGGTGGTCACCGAGGCGGCCAGGCCCGGCAGTGCCTCGGGCAGCAGCGTCTTGCGGACGATGGTCCAGGTGGAGCCGCCCATCGACTGCACCGCCTCGACCAGGCCGCGGTCGACCTCGCGGATGGAGGTCTCGACCAGCCGGGCGAAGAACGGGATCGCGCCGATGGTGAGCGGCACGGTCGCGGCCTGCCAGCCGATGGAGGTGCCGACCAGCCAGCGGGTGAAGGAGATCAGGGCGATCATCAGGATGATGAACGGCACCGAGCGGGCGACGTTCACGACGGCGCCGAGCACCTTGTTGACCGGCCGGTTCTGCAGCAGGCCGCCCTTGTCGGTGAGGACGAGCAGGACGCCCAGCGGCAGGCCGAGCAGGACGGTGAAGGCCGTGGCGACGCCGACCATCTGGAGGGTCTCCCAGGTGGCGGGCCGCATCAGTTCCTGCATCTGGTCCCAGGTCATGCCACCGCTCCGCTCGCCTCGCCGGCGCCGTCCGCGCCGATCACGTCCACCTGCAGGCCCTGCTCGCGCAGGAAGCCGATCGGCACCACGTTGTCCGCACGGGTGCCGGGCAGTTCGACCCGCATCCGGCCGACCATCCGGCCGGCGATGGTCTCGACGGCCGCGCCCAGGATGTTGATGTCGATCTGGTAGGTGCGGGTGAGCTGGGAGACGAAGGGCCGGGCGGAGGTGTCGCCCTGGAAGGTGATCTCCAGCACGGTGCCGCCGGGGTGGCCGGTGCCGAACTCGCTGAGCGGGAAGAGCTCGCGGGCGAGCTCGGAGCCGGGCCTGGCCAGCAGGTCGGTCAGCGCGCCGGACTCGACCACCCGGCCGCCGCGCATCAGGGCGGCGGAGTCGCAGACGGACTTGATGACGTCCATCTCGTGGGTGATCAGCAGGACGGTGAGGCCGAGCTGCTGGTTGAGGTCGCGCAGCAGCTTGAGGATGGAGCGGGTGGTCTCGGGGTCGAGCGCCGAGGTGGCCTCGTCGGAGAGCAGCACCTTGGGGTCGCCGGCGAGGGCGCGGGCGATGCCGACGCGCTGCTTCTGGCCGCCGGAGAGCTGGCCGGGGTAGCTGCGGGCCTTGTCGCCGAGGCCGACGAGATCCAGCAGCTCGGCGGCCTTGCGGCGGCGCTCGGCGCGGTCCAGGCCGATGATCTCCAGCGGGAGTTCGACGTTCTGCTGGACGGTGCGCGAGGCGAGCAGGTTGAAGTGCTGGAAGACCATGCCGATCCGGCGGCGGGCCTCGCGCAGCTCCCGGCCGGCCCGGTTCTCGCCGCCGGGGAGCGCGGTGAGCTCGATGCCGTCCACGGTGACCGTGCCGGAGCTGGGGCGCTCCAGCATGTTGACGCAGCGGATGAGGGTGGACTTGCCGGCACCGCTGGTGCCGACGACTCCGTAGACCTCGCCCGGGCGGACGTGCAGGTCGACGCCGGCGAGGGCGGTCACCTCGCGGTCGCGTGAGCGGTAGACCTTGGTGAGGTCCGTGGTGGTGATCACAGGTGCTTCCGTGGGTCGGGGGCGGACGGCGTGCGGACGCCGGACCGGGTTGCGGTCGGCGGCGTGGACGGCGTGACGCCGGGGGGGATCCGGACCTGCCACCCCTCGACCGCGCCCGGCCGGTGGTCGGGGCGCGCGACGGCGCGGCCCTGACGGGTCGGCGGGAACGGCCGCCTGCCCGGCAGCGGGCATGCGGAGGGAAGGGGTTTGCGCTAGGGCAGGCGGGGCGCGCTCTCATTCGACGGGAGCGGCCTGGTCTCGCTTCGGGGCGCGAGGTGGGAGTACCCCCGGGCTGAGCCTGGGGACGGGACGGTGGCCCTCAGCGCCGACACATTCGACGACACATGGATCGCTCACCTGCCGGCATGGTGCCGGTGGGGGTCCAGTTCGTCGTCGCAGTCATGTGAGCCAGTAAATCAGATGGGCCGAGCTGGTCCCAATTATTCGGACGCACTGTCCGCAATGCGGACGGAAAACGCTGTGACCAGCGACGATATGACTCGGCGCCGCCACCGGATCGTCCGGATGGTGGCGGCGCCGGGTTCGGCCGGGAGGTTTCCGCGGGGGTGTCGGCGGATCCGGCGCTCAGGCGGTGGCGGCGAGCTCGGCGCCGGCGGCCTTCTCCAGGTGGACCAGGCTGAGCCGCCCGTCGACCTGCTCGACGGCGGTCTGACGGTAGCCCTGGCGGGTATAGAGGCGCAGGTTGCCGAGGCTGCGGTGGCCGGTGAACAGGCGGTAGGCGGTCAGCGGGCGGCCGTCCTCGGCGAGACGGCGCTCCAGCGCCTCCAGCAGGCGGCCGCCGAGGCCGTGCCGCTGCATCCGGGGGTGGACGACCAGACGCCCTATCCGGGCGATGCCGTCGGGGTCGATCCGGCCGCGCACCGTGCCGACCACCTCGTCGCCGAGGCGGGCGACCAGGAACTGCTGCTCGCTCAGCTCGCCGCGCAGGCTCTCCAGGGTCTGCGTCAGCGGCTCCAGGGTCCAGTCGCCGTACAGCTCGGCCTCGCTCTGGTAGCCGAGGTACTGCAGCTTGAGGATCTGCTCCGCGTCCCCGGCGTCCGCCGCCGAGATGATCACGCTCATGCCCATGTGCTGGGGCCTCCCCATCGTCGTGCCCGGCGCGCGAACGCGAGGGTGCCGCACCGGTTGCCCTGCCGGAGGTGCCCCGGCCGGGGATCTGCCCTGACCGGGGGTGGCGCACGAACGTACCAGCCGCGGCGCCCGGATCGGGTCCACGGCGCCGACGGCGCGCTCACGCCTGGTGTGCAAGCGCTCGCACGGCCGTCAGGAGCCACGTTCGCCAGCGCTCTACCCGTGTGTCAGCTGCTCTCAACCTCCCGGCCGCCGGACGTGGTCGAGGTCACGTCCGGCGAGGAGGGCGGGCGGGGTCAGACGTGGCGCTCGGTGTGGAGGAGGGTGCGGAGGCAGGCGAGGCAGCGGGAACGGGTGGGGCCGATGGAGCCGCGCGGCATGCCGAGGCGCTCGGAGAGCTCGCGGTAGGTGGGCGGCGGGTCCTCGGCGAGGGCCGTGACCAGCTGCGGGCAGCGGCCGGGCAGGGCCGCCACCGCCTCGCGGACCAGGCGGCGCCGGAGCGCGGCGAACACCTCGTCCTCGGCGGAGGGGACGGACGGAACGTTGGTGCACATACCGTGCATGACCGGCCGTCGGCCGGAGCGGTTACGGCCGGCCGGTCGCGCGCACGCGAAAGGGGCGCGGCGGCCGTCCCGCCACGCCCCTCCCCGGCCCGCGGGCCGGGCCCGCGGGTCAGCCCCGGACCCACTCCTCCTGGCGCGCCAGGTCGGCCTTGACCTCGGCCAGCTGGACGGCGACCGCCGAGGGGGCGGTGCCGCCGCGCCCGCTGCGCGAGGCGATCGCGCCGTGGACGCTGAGCACGGACCGCACCTCGGGCGTGAGGTGCCCGGAGATCGCGGCGAACTGCTCGTCCGTCAGATCGGCCAGCTCGATGCCCTGCTGCTCGCAGACCTTGACGCAGGCGCCAGCCACCTCGTGCGCGACCCGGAACGGCACGCCCTGCTTGACCAGCCACTCGGCGATGTCGGTGGCGAGCGAGAAGCCGGCCGGGGCCAGCTCCTCCAGCCGCTCCCGGTGCACGGTGAGGGTGGCCATCATGCCGGTGAAGGCCGGGAGCAGCACCTCCAGCGTGTCGCAGGAGTCGAAGACCGGCTCCTTGTCCTCCTGGAGGTCCCGGTTGTAGGCGAGCGGCAGCGCCTTGAGCGTGGCCAGCAGGCCGGTCAGGTTGCCGATCAGGCGGCCGGACTTGCCGCGGGCCAGCTCGGCGATGTCCGGGTTCTTCTTCTGCGGCATGATCGAGGAGCCGGTGGAGAAGGCGTCGTGCAGCGTGATGAAGCCGAACTCCTTGGTGTTCCAGATGATCACCTCCTCCGCGATCCGGGAGAGGTTGATCCCGATCATCGCGGTGACGAAGGCGAACTCGGCGACGAAGTCGCGCGAGGCCGTCCCGTCGATGGAGTTGCCGACCGAGCCGCCCTCGAAGCCGAGGTCGGCGGCGACCGCCTGCGGGTCGAGGCCGAGCGAGGAGCCGGCCAGTGCGCCGGAGCCGTACGGCGAGACGGCCGTCCGGACGTCCCACTGGCGCAGCCGCTCGGCGTCCCGGCCGAGGGCCTGCACGTGCGCGAGGACGTGGTGGGCGAAGAGCACGGGCTGGGCGTGCTGGAGGTGGGTGCGGCCCGGCATGGCGGTGTCCGGGTGCGCCTCGGCCAGGCCGACCAGGGCGTGCTGGAGGTCGAGCACCAGGCCGCCGATGATCTTCGCGTGGTCCCGCAGGTACATCCGGAAGAGCGTGGCGATCTGGTCGTTGCGCGAGCGCCCGGCCCGCAGCTTGCCGCCGAGTTCGGCGCCGAGCCGCTCCAGCAGGCCGCGCTCCAGCGCGGTGTGGACGTCCTCGTCGGCGACGGTGCCGGTGAAGGTGCCGGCCTCGACGTCGGCGAGCAGCCGGTCGAGCCCGGCCAGCATGCCGTCGAGCTCGGCCTCGCTGAGCAGGCCGGCCTTGTGCAGGACCCGGGCGTGGGCCTTGGAGCCCGCGATGTCGTACGGCGCGAGGCGCCAGTCGAAGTGCACCGAGGCGGAGAGCCTGGCCAGCGCCTCGGACGGGCCGTCGGCGAAGCGCGCGCCCCAGAGTCGCAGCTCAGGACCGCTACTGGCGGCGTTCTGGTCGGCAGGCATCGCTCGGGCTCCTTGCACGTGAGGGGGTCGGTGAGGGGTGGGCCCCGGCCGCGAGGTGGGTCGGCCGGGGCCCGGGGAGGGGTGGCTCAGGCGAGGTCGCGACGGGCGGCGATCTTCGAGGACATGCCGAAGATCTCGATGAAGCCCTTGGACATCGACTGGTCGAAGGTGTCGCCGGTGTCGTAGGTGGCGAGGTTGAAGTCGTACAGCGACTGGTCCGACTTGCGGCCGTTGACGACGGCCCGGCCCGCGTGCAGGACCATCCGGATCTCGCCGGAGACGTGCTGGTTGGCCTCGTCGATGAAGCCGTCCAGGGCACGCTTGAGCGGGGAGAACCAGAGGCCGTCGTAGACCAGCTCGGCCCAGCGCTGCTCCACCTGCCGCTTGTAGCGGGCGAGTTCGCGCTCGACGGTGACGTTCTCCAGGGCCTGGTGGGCGGTGATCAGGGCGATCGCGCCGGGGGCCTCGTAGATCTCGCGGGACTTGATGCCGACCAGCCGGTCCTCGACCATGTCGAGGCGGCCGATGCCCTGGGCGCCGGCCCGCCGGTTCAGCTCCTCGATGGCCTGCAGCACGGTGACCTTGCGGCCGTCGACGGCGACCGGGACGCCGGCGTCGAAGGTGATGATCACCTCGTCGGCCTCGCGCGGGGCGGCCGGGTCCTGGGTGTACTCGTAGACGTCCTCGATCGGGGCGTTCCAGATGTCCTCCAGGAAGCCGGTCTCGACGGCCCGCCCGAAGACGTTCTGGTCGATCGAGTACGGCGACTTCTTGGTGGTGGCGATCGGCAGGCCCTTGGCCTCGGCGAAAGCGATCGCCTTGTCCCGGGTCATCGCGTAGTCGCGGACCGGCGCGATGCACTTCAGGCCCGGGGCGAGCGAGTTGATGCCCACCTCGAAGCGGACCTGGTCGTTGCCCTTGCCGGTGCAGCCGTGGGCGACGGTGGTGGCGCCGTGCTTCTGCGCGGCCGCGACCAGGTGCTTGACGATGACCGGCCGGGAGAGGGCGGACACCAGGGGGTACTGGCCCTGGTACAGGGCGTTGGCCTTGACGGCCGGGAGGCAGTACTCGTCGGCGAACTCCTCGCGGGCGTCCGCGACCTCGGCCTCGACGGCACCGCAGTCCAGCGCGCGCTGGCGGATGACGTCCAGATCCTCGCCGCCCTGGCCGACGTCGACGGCGACGGCGATGACCTCGGCGCCCGTCTCCTCGGCGATCCAGCCGATGCAGACGGACGTGTCCAGACCGCCCGAGTAGGCGAGTACGACGCGCTCGGTCACGGCTTTCTCCTTCACAACTGTGCGAACAGGTTTACGGCGATAGGCATAAGTATGCACTACACCGTATGAAACTCAAAACCCCCGGCCGGGAGTCCGCCGAGGGTCGTGTCCGGGTACGGGTGTGGGCCCGGATCACCGGGCCCACGGGAGGGCTACTGGGCCTTGGCCTGGGCGAGTTGCATCAGGTGGTCGGCGAGGGCCTGGCCGCCGGCCGGGTCGCGGCTGATCAGCAGGACGGTGTCGTCGCCGGCGATGGTGCCGATGATCTCGAAGACCTCGGCCTGGTCGATCGCGGAGGCCAGGAACTGGGCGGCGCCCGGCGGGGTCCGCAGCACCACGAGGTTGCCGGAGGCGGTGGCGGAGACCATGAGCTCGCCGGCCAGCCGGGCCATCCGGCCCTCGCTGGCCGACTCCCCCATCGGCGCGCGCGGCGTGCGGTCGCCGCCCTCGGCCGGGACGGCGTAGATGAGCGCGCCGTCCCGGTTGCGGATCTTCACCGCTCCCAACTCGTCCAGGTCCCGCGAGAGGGTGGCCTGGGTGACCACCAGTCCGTCGTCGGCGAGCAGCTTGGCGAGCTGGCTCTGCGAGCGCACGGGCTGGCGGGTGAGCAGGTCCACGATTCGCCGGTGGCGCGCGGTGCGGGTCTGCGGGACCTGCGGCGTCGGGCCGGCGGAGGACGGGCCGGAGTTGGGAACGGTCATGTGATTATTCTCCCGGACTACGCTCAGCTCGCATCGGCCGGGGCGTTCTCCCGCACCGTCCGGAGGATCTCCGGCAGCGCGGCCAGGAAGGCGTCCGCCTCCTGTTCCGTGAGCACCAGCGGCGGAGCGAGCCGGACCGCGTCCGGGACGGCGGCGTTCACCAGGAAGCCGGCCGCCTGCGCGGCCGCCTGAACCCGGGCGGACACCGGCTCGGTGAGCACGATGCCGAGCAGCAGCCCGGCCCCGCGCACGTGCGAGACCAGCGGGTCGCCGATCGCCTCGATGCCGTGCCGCAGCCGGTCGCCGAGCTTGCGGACGTGCTCCAGCAGGCCCTCGGACTCGATGGTGTCGAGCACCGCGAGCGCCGCCGCCGCGACCACCGGGTTGCCGCCGAAGGTGGTGCCGTGCTGGCCCGGGGTGAGCAGTTCGGCGGCGTCCCCGAAGGCGAGCACGGCGCCGATAGGCAGCCCGCCGCCCAGGGCCTTCGCGAGGGTGACGACGTCCGGCTCGACGCCCTCGGAGGCCTGGTGGGCGTACCAGTACCCGGTGCGGCCGATGCCGGTCTGGATCTCGTCCAGGATCAGCAGGGTGCCGGTGGCCCGGGTGATCTCGCGGGCGGCGGTCAGGTAGCCGTCGGGCAGCGGGATCGCGCCGTTCTCGCCCTGGACCGGCTCCAGGAAGACGGCGGCGGTCCCGGTGGTGACCGCGGCCCGCAGCGCCTCGACGTCGCCGAACGGGACGTGGGTGACGTCGCCGGGCAGCGGCCGGAACGGCGCCTGCTTGGCGGGCTGGCCGGTGAGCGCGAGGGCGCCCATGGTCCGGCCGTGGAAGCCGCCCTCCAGCGCCACCACGTGAGTGCGGCCGGTCCGCCGGCTGATCTTGAACGCGGCCTCGTTGGCCTCGGCGCCGGAGTTGCAGAAGAAGACCCGGCCGTCGCGGCCGGAGAGCTTCAGCAGCCGCTCGGCGAGGGCGATGGTGGGCTCGGCCATGAACAGGTTGGAGACGTGGCCGAGGGTGCCGATCTGCCGGGTGACGGCCTCGACGACCGCCGGGTGGGCGGTGCCGAGGGCGTTGACGGCGATGCCGCCGAGCAGGTCGGTGTACTCCTTGCCGTCCGCGTCCCAGAGCTTGGCGCCCTCGCCGCGGACCAGCGGGATCCGCGGGGTGCCGTAGTTGTCGGTGAAGGAGTGCTGCCACCGGTCGGTGAGCTGCGCGTTGGATGTCATGCCAGTCCCCCGGTCACGGTCGTTTCGTCGTCCGGCACGACCATCGTGCCGATGCCCTCGTCGGTGAAGATCTCCAGCAGCAGGCTGTGCTGCACCCGGCCGTCCAGCACGCGGGCGGTGCCGACGCCGGAGCGGACGGCACGCAGGCAGCCCTCCATCTTGGGGACCATGCCGCTGGCGAGGCCGGGCAGCAGCTCCTCCAGCTCGCTCGCGCTGAGCTGGCTGATCACGTCGTCGGAGTTCGGCCAGTCCTTGTAGAGGCCCTCGACGTCGGTGAGGACGACGAGCATCTCGGCGCCGAGCGCGACCGCGAGGGCGGAGGCGGCGGTGTCGGCGTTGATGTTGTAGACGTGGCCGTCGGCGCCGCGGGCGATCGAGGAGATCACCGGGATCCGGCCGTCGGCGATCAGCGCCTTCACGGCGCCGGCCTCGATGTTGACGATGTCGCCGACCAGGCCGATGTCGACCTGCTCGCCGTCCACCACCGCGTACCGCTTGACCGCGGTCATGGTGTGGGCGTCCTCGCCGGTCATGCCGACCGCGAACGGGCCGTGGCCGTTGAGCAGCCCGACCAGCTCCCGCTGGACCTGCCCGGCCAGCACCATCCGGACCACGTCCATGGTCTCGGGGGTGGTGACCCGCAGGCCGTTGGTGAACGAGGACTCCAGACCGAGCTTGTCCAGCTGGGCGCTGATCTGCGGGCCGCCGCCGTGCACCACGACGGGGTGCAGGCCGGCGTAGCGCAGGAAGACCACGTCCTGGGCGAAGGCCGCCTTGAGGTCGTCGTCCACCATGGCGTTGCCGCCGAACTTGATCACGACGGTCTTGCCGTGGAAGCGCTCCAGCCAGGGCAGCGCCTCGATCAGCGTCATGGCCTTGGGCAACGCGGTGTTGTTGCGGGCCTGTTCGCCCTTGGGTGCGATCTGCACGGTTCCGTGTCCCTCGGGGGCTCGGTGTCTCAGGTGGAGTAGGCGCTGTTCTCGTGCACGTAGTCGGCGGTGAGGTCGTTGGTCCACAGGGTGGCGGCGGCCTCGCCCGCGTTGAGGCGGGCGGTGATGACGACCTCGCGGCCGGTCATGTCGACCAGGTCGCGGTCCTCCCCCACGCTGCCGTTCCGGCAGACCCAGACGCCGTTGATGGCGACGTCGAGGCGGTCCGGGTCGAAGGCGGCGGTGGTGGTGCCGATGGCGGCCAGCACCCGGCCCCAGTTCGGGTCCTCGCCGTGGAGGGCGCACTTGAGCAGGTTGTTGCGGCCGATCGTCCGGGCGACGTCGACGGCCTCGTCCTCGGTGGCGGCGGCGGTGACGTCGATCCGGATGTCCTTGCTCGCGCCCTCGGCGTCGCCGATCAGCTGGCGGGCCAGGCCGGCGCAGACGGTGCGGACGGCCTCGTCGAACTCCGCCCGGTCCGGGGTGGTGCCGGAGGCGCCGGAGGCGAGCAGCAGCACGGTGTCGTTGGTCGACATGCAGCCGTCGGAGTCGATCCGGTCGAAGGTGGTGCGGGTGGCGCCGCGCAGCGCGGCGTCCAGGGCGGCGGCGTCCAGGTCGGCGTCGGTGGTGAGGACGACGAGCATGGTGGCCAGGCCCGGGGCGAGCATGCCGGCGCCCTTGGCCATGCCGCCGACGGTCCAGCCGGCCGGGCTGGTGACCTGGGCGGTCTTGTGGACGGTGTCGGTGGTCTTGATCGCGATCGCGGCGGCCTCGCCGCCGGTCGCGCTCAGCTCCGCGGCGGCGGTGGCGATGCCGGGCAGCAGGACGTCCATCGGCAGGCGCACGCCGATCAGGCCGGTGGAGGCGACGGCCACCTCGCCGGCGTTGAGCTTCAGCTCCGCGGCGGCCTTCTCGGCGGTGGCGTGGGTGTCCTGGAAGCCGAGCGGGCCGGTACAGGCGTTGGCGCCACCGGAGTTGAGGACGACGGCGGAGACCAGCCCGCCCTTGAGGACCTGCTCGGACCAGAGCACGGGCGCGGCCTTGACCCGGTTGGCGGTGAAGACGCCGGCGGCGGCGAGCGAGGGGCCGTCGTTGACGACCAGGGCGAGGTCCGGGGTGCCGGACGCCTTGATGCCGGCGGTGACCCCGGCGGCGCGGAAGCCCTTGGCGGCCGTCACTCCGAGGTTCTGGTGGTCGGTCACGGTGCGACTCCGTTCACGGGAAGGCCCAGCTCCTCGGGGAGGCCGAGGGCGATGTTCATGCTCTGCACCGCGCCGCCGGCGGTGCCCTTGACCAGGTTGTCGATCGCGCTGATCGCGATGATCCGCCCGGCGGTCTCGTCCAGGGCGACCTGGACGAGCGCGGCGTTCGAGCCGTAGACGCTGCTGGTCTGCGGCCACTGCCCCTCGGGCAGCAGGCGGACGAAGGGCTCGCCGGCGAACGCCTCGGCGTAGGCGGCGCGCAGGCCCTCGCCCGTCACGCCGGGCCTGGCCTTGGCGGAGCAGGTGGCGAGGATGCCGCGCGGCATCGGCACCAGGGTGGGGGTGAAGGACACGGTGACCGGCTCGCCGGCGAGCGGGGTGAGGTTCTGCGACATCTCCGGGGTGTGCCGGTGGCCGCCGCCGACGCCGTAGGCGCTGACGCTGCCCATGACCTCGCTGCCGAGCAGGTGGGTCTTGGCGGCCTTGCCGGCGCCGGAGGTGCCGGAGGCGGCGACGATCACGGCCTCGGGCTCGGCGAGCTTCGCCGCGTAGGCCGGGAAGAGCGCGAGCGAGGCGGCGGTCGGGTAGCAGCCGGGCACGGCGATCCGGTTGACGCCCTTGAGGGCGGCCCGGTGGGCGGGCAGCTCGGGCAGGCCGTACGGCCAGGTGCCGGCGTGCGCGGAGCCGTAGAACTGCTCCCAGTCGGCGGCGGCCTTGAGCCGGAAGTCGGCGCCGCAGTCGACGATCAGCACGTTCCCACCGAGGGCTTCGGCGACGGCGGCGGACTGGCCGTGCGGCAGCGCCAGGAACACCACGTCGTGGTCGGCCAGCACCTCGGCGGTGGTGGGCTCCAGGATCCGGTCGGCGAGCGGGAGCAGGTGCGGCTGCAGCGCGCCGAGCCTGGTGCCCGCGTTGGAGCCGCCCGTCAGCGCCCCGATCTCCACCTCCGGGTGGCCGAGCAGCAGGCGCAGTGCCTCACCGCCCGCATATCCGCTCGCGCCGGCGACGGCGACTCGCAATGCCATGGCTTTCCCTCCTTGGTCGTGGCATGAATATACGCAGTACGGAACATTCATGCAAGGAGTATGCGAGGAAGCGCCCGGCCGCGGAGCCGGGCGCAGACCGGTGGGGCGGGCGGCGGCGGGTCAGCGCTTCACGGCGCGCAGGACCACGAACTTGGGGTTGCCCGCGACGAGTCGGCAGTTGCCGAAGAGGCGGCGCAGCTTGACGTGGTAGCCGAGGTGGCGGTTGCCGACCACCCAGAGTTCGCCGCCGGGCCGCAGCGCGCGGCGGGCGCCGGTGAACATCCGCCAGGCGGTGGCGTCGGTGGTGGCCTGGTGGGAGTGGAACGGCGGGTTGTTGAGGACGAGGTCCACCGAGCCGGCCGGGACGGCCTCGGTGGCGAGGGCGTCGGCGGTGAGGAACTCGGCGGGCGCGTCCGGGCCCAGGTTGGCGCGGAAGGTGGCCTCGGCGGAGGCCACCGCCTGGTGGGACTCGTCCACGAAGACCAGCTCGGCCCCGGGGCTCGCCAGGGCCGCCGCGGTGCCGACCACGCCGTTGCCGCAGCCGAGGTCGACGACGCGGGCGCCGGGGGCGGCGGCCGGCAGGTGGCCGAGGAAGAAGCGGGTGCCGATGTCGAGCCGCTCGGCGCAGAAGGTGCCGGCGTGGTTGACCACGGTGCGGCCGGCCGCCGGGCCGATGTCGCCGGGCAGCGCGTAGCTGTGCGGCCAGGGGCTGGGGCCGGGATCCAGCGCCGGGTCGGGGGTGCAGAACACCAGCCGGGCCTTGCGGACCGCGAGCGAGGTGCGGGTCGGGCCGAGGATGCGCGCGAACAGCTGGAGCGTGGAGGTGTGGATCTCGGTCACCATGCCGGTGCCGACCACCACCGTGCCGGGGTGCACGGCCGGGGCCAGCCGGTGCAGTTGGTCCTCCAGCAGCGCGAGGCTCTTCGGGATCCGGACCAGCAGGACGTCGATCCGTTCCGGCGGGGCGTCCTGGGTGGTGAGCAGCCGGGCCGCGCCGGGGGCGGCGCCGGCCCGGGCCAGGTTGGCCAGGGTGGCCTGCCGGCCGAGGTGGGAGTCGGAGACCTGCACCGGGCCGGCCGGGGCGTCGGCGGCGGCGAGCGCCGTGGCGAGGGCGGTGGTCAGGGCGCCCCAGCGGTCGCCGAGGACGACCACGGTGCGGCCGGTGAGCCCGGTGGGTGCGCCCTGGGCGCTGTCGGTCTCGCCGGCGAGGTGGCGCAGCAGGTACTCGTCGGCGGCGTCCCAGGCCCGCAGCCGCTCGCGCGGGTCCTCCGGGTAGCGGGTGAGGTCGAAGGTGCCCCACGGGGTGACGAAGGGGGGTGCGGCGGCGGGCGTGCTGAGGCGGTTCATCGTGATCTCAGGCTAGCCGACCGCCGGGCGGGGGCCGTCCGCGCGGCCGATACTGGAGGGGCCAGACCGGAGGGACCCGACCGGAAGGGGTTCGGGAAATGGACTGGAAGCTCGAAGTCGTGGTGGTCCCGGTGTCCGACGTGGACCGGGCCAAGGTCTTCTACGAGGAGCAGGCCGGTTTCACGGTGGACCACGACACCCGGGTCCGGGAGGGCGTCCGGGTCGTCCAGCTGACGCCGCCGGGCTCGCGGTGCTCGATCGTGGTGGGCACCGGCGTGACGGAGGCGCCGCCGGGCTCGCTGAAGGGGCTGCAGCTGGTGGTGCCGGACATCGACAAGGCGCACGGCGAGCTGGTCGCGCGCGGGGTGGAGGTGAGCCCGGTCCAGCACTTCGAGGCCGGCGCCCGGGTCGACGGGCGCGGCGGGGCGTGGAACTCCTTCGTGTTCTTCTCCGACCCGGACGGCAACGGCTGGGCCGTCCAGGAGTCGCCGCCGGCCTGAACCCGCCGCGCCGCTCGGTAGGCTCGGAGGATGGTCGAAGACGAGGGAAGCGTCCGGGTGGACAGCTGGATCTGGTCGGTGCGGCTGGCCAAGACGCGCGCGCTGGCGGCGGCCGCGTGCCGGGCCGGGCACGTCCAGGTGAACGGGGAGCGGGCCAAGCCCGCGCAGACGCTCAAGCCCGGGGACGAGGTGCGGGTGCGCCTCGACGGGTACGAGCGCGTCGTCGTGGTGAAGCGGCTGATCCGCAAGCGGGTCGGCGCCGTGGTCGCGGCCGAGTGCCTGGTGGACAACAGCCCGCCGCGGCCGCCGCGCGAGCAGGTCGCGGCCGCCGGCGAGCGCGACCGGGGCGCCGGGCGGCCCACCAAGCGCGACCGGCGCGAGCTGGACCAGCTGCGGCAGCGGTAGCCGTCGGCCGGGTGCGCCGTCCGGCGCCCGCTACGCGTTCCGGACGGGGTACCCGGCCTGGACGGCCAGCCGGCGCGGCGCGTCGTCGCCGACCCGGGTGAGCAGGTCGTCCAGCTCCAGGAACACCTCCCACCGCTCCCGCCGGGCGGCGATGGCGAGCCGGTCGACCACCCGGTCCTCCAGGTCGCGGACCCGGCTGTTCTTCCACGCCTTGTCGGCCAGGCTCACCAGCAGTTCCTCGGTGCTGATGCCGGGCCCGCCCCAGCTCGCGTGGGTGCGGGCGAACCGGGCGAGCCGCTCGGGGACGCCGTGGGCACGCAGCAGCTCGTAGCCGGCGGGCTCATGGGCGGAGCCGGGCGCGGAGAGCTCCTCCGGGTGCACGGTCTTGCCGATGTCGTGGGTGGCGGCCCCGAACAGCACCGCCTCGCGGTCCAGCGCGAGGCGCGGGCAGGCGGCGGCGCACCAGTCGGCGATCGTCCGCGCGACCTCGTGGACCAGGCTCAGGTGGGCCACCAGCCGGGGCGGCGCGTCGACGGCCTCCAGCAGCCGGGCGGCGGTGGCGGGCAGGGGCGGGAGGCCGGGCACGGTGGGGGCGGGCCCTCTCGGGTGACGGGTTGTCAGTGGCGGGGGTTAGCGTCGGGGTCACGGGGGCGCGGGGCGGCCCCGGCGCTCTGGAGGGGAGGCGCCGGGGCCGGTCCGCGAACGGTCAGCGCTTGAACGCGACGCCCGCGTACGCCGAGACGTCCTGCCAGCCCTCGGGGAGTTCACCGGTCGGGACGTGCCCGGCCTCCGGGCGCCAGAGCGGGAGTTGGACCAGACCGGGGCCGGCGAACTCGAAGTCGCCGAAGAACGGCTCGACGCCGGCGCGCGGGCGCAGGACCAGCGGGGCGCTGGCGCTCCGGTAGATCCGGGCGCCCTCGGCGGCGCTCTCCCGGGAGGCGAAGTCGGGGCTGCCGTGCGAGAGGACCAGCGCACTGCCGGGGGCGAGCGCGTCGCGCAGCGTACGGACGATCGCCTCGGCGCCGTCCTCGTCCCGGATGAAGTGCAGGACGGCGACGAGCATCAGGGCGACCGGCTCGCCGAGGTCGACGGCGGAGCGCAGGGCGGGGTGGTCGAGGATCGCCGCGGGTTCCCGCAGGTCGGCCTCGATCACCGAGGTGTGCCCGGCCGGGTGGCCCGCCAGCAGCGCGCGGGCGTGGGTGGCCACGATCGGGTCGTTGTCGACGTAGACCACGCGGGCGTCCGGGGCGACCCGCTGGGCGACCTCGCTGGTGGAGCCGACGGCGGGGATGCCGGTGCCGATGTCGATGAACTGGCGGATGCCCCGGCCGGCGACGAACTCCACGGCGCGGCCCAGGAATTCGCGGTTGGTGCGGGCGAGCAGCGGCAGTGCCGGGTAGGCGGCGATGGCGGCCTCGGCGGCCTTGCGGTCGGCCTCGAAGTTGTCCTTGCCGCCGAGGTAGTAGTCGTACATCCGGGCGGTGTGCGGGACGCCGGTGTCCAGCTCGGTCGGCGGCCGCCAGTCGTCGGCGCGGGCCCAGTCCCAGTCCGCGGCGGTCCCTGCGCCGTCCGCCGTGCCGTTCTCCGTGCCGTTCTCCGCGCCGGCGGATATGCCGGCCGTCGCCGTGGTGTCCTCGTGCATCCTGCTTCCGCCCCCTATGCCTCGTTGCCGGAATGCCTGCCCCGTCGCGGTCCGTGCACTACCACGCGGTGCGCCGTGATCGTATCCGACGACACTCCGTGGAAACAGCGGGAGTTCAGGTTTCCGCACCCCTCCACGGAGGAATGTGTGCACGTCAAACACGGCTCGCGGGCCCGCCCGTCGAATCGCCCCGGCGTGTCGCCGTCTCTATGCTGACTGCCGATGACTGCCGACCGGATGACCACCTCCCGCCGCTCCGTCCTGCGCGCCACCGCCCGGATGGCCGCTCTCGCCGCCAGTGGCGGGCTGCTCACCGCCTGCGCCGACGGCGGCCCGCGCCGGGCCGACCCGGGGGCGCTCGCGGTGCACCCCGGCACCGTTCACCCGGGCGGCGGTGACCCGGCCGCGGTGGACCCGGCCTGGGCCGGCGGCGAGGGTCCGGCCTCGCCCGCCCCGACGGCACCGGCCACCGCCACCCCCTCCCCCGACCCGTCCGCCGTCACCGCGCCGCCGGCCCCGCCGGTGCTGGCGCCGCTCGCCCCCGGCACCCCGGTCGAGGTCGCGTACGGGCCGCGCACCGGCAGGAACGTCGCGCTGACCTTCCACGGCAGCGGCGACCCGAAGCTCGCCACCGCCCTGCTGGAGATCGCCGAGCAGCGCGGCGCCCGGCTGACCGTGATGGCGGTCGGCAGCTGGCTGGACCAGCAGCCGCAGATGGCACGGCGCGTCCTGGACGGCGGCCACGAACTGGGCAACCACACCCAGAACCACCTGAACATCTCCGCGATGACGCCCGACCAGGCGCGCGCCGAGATCGCCCAGTGCGCGGAGCGGCTGCAGCGGCTCACCGGTTCGATCGGCCGCTGGTTCCGGCCGTCCGCGGCCCAGTACGCCACCCCGATGGTGCGCGAGCAGGCGAAGGCGGTCGGCTACGAGCACGTGCTCGCCTTCGACGTCGACCCGCGCGACTACAGCGATCCGAGCGCGGCCGAGTTGCAGCGCCGGGTGCTCGGCTCGGTGAAGGGCGGCTCGGTGGTCGCGCTGCACATGGGCCACCAGTGCACGGTCGACGCGCTGCCCGGGATCCTGGACGGGCTGGCCAGGTCCGGGCTCAAGCCGGTGACGGCCAGCGGCCTCTTCGCCCCCGCCTGACCGGCCGGGGCCCGGGGCCGTCCGGCGGATCCCGTCGGATGCCCCCGCCTTATGCCATCGGGTCCTCCGGGCCGTACGGACGCAGCCGCAGCGTCCGGGCGTCGGCCTCGCGGATCTCCTCGGCGCGGCGGACCAGTTCCTCCAGGTTGTCCCGCCCGGCGTGGATGAACCGGCCGTGCAGTGCGTCGAAGCGGCCGCGGGCGGCGTCCACGGTGACCGCGACCATGTACGGGATGGAGCCCCAGGCCTTCATGTCCCGGAACATCGGCATGCCCGCCGTCATGTCGGTGGCGACCGCGCCGGGGCTGATGTCGAGCACGACCACGTGGTGCTCGGCGAGCGAGTCGGCCATGTTGTCGGAGAGTTGGAGCAGCGCGCCCTTGGAGGTGGCGTACGCGGTGTAGTGGCCGTCCGGGCGCAGCGCGAAGCCGGAGTTGAGGTTGACGACCCGGCCGCGGCGGCGTTCGACCATGCCGGGCAGGATGCAGCGCAGCAGGTTGTAGGGGCCGCGCAGGTTGGTCTCGACCACCTGCCACCACTGGTTGGCGTCGGTCTCCCAGAGCGGCACCTCGGCCCGGTCCACCTGGCCGGCGTTGTTGACCAGCAGGTCGACCGGGCCGAGGTCACGCTCGACCACCCGGACCGCCTCGCGGACCGAGGCGGGCCGGGTGACGTCCGCGGCCACGGCGACGCCGCGGGCGCCGTGCCGGGCGCACTCCTTGAGGGTGGCGGTGACGGTCTCGTGGGTGCGGCCGACCAGGCCGACGGCCATGCCCTCGGCGGCAAGGCCGACGGCGATCTCCCGGCCGATGCCCCGGCCGGCTCCGGTGACCAGGGCGACCTGTCCTGTGAGCGATCCCGTTGCCATCCCCGTGCTCCCTTCGCTGCCGGCGTGCCCCGCCCGTCCCCGGACCCGTCCGGCCCGGCCCGGGGCCCGTCTCCCGGACCCCCGGCCGTCCCGCATTCTGTCCGGCCGCGGGCGTTCCGGCCCGGCGGGCGCACGGGCCGCGGACCACGGGGTCACCCGTCCGGCGCAGCCTCCGGCCGGCCGGTCCGCCCGGGGAGGGGATGACCTACTCGCCGGTACGGAGTAGTAACGTCGTCGGAGCGGTGCACCGGTGCCCATATACCGGAAAACCGCCCGCTGAACAGCGGCTTGCTGGACACCTGTCGCCGGGGCCGCACCCCCGGCGCAACCGAAGGGCAACTGAGTGAGTGACATCGCGCGCGTCGGAGTGATCGGCTGCGGTCTGATGGGGTCGGGCATCGCGGAGGTGTTCGCCCGGGCCGGGCTGGACGTCCTGGTGTCGGAGGCCAGCGGGGAAGCCCTGGAGTTCGGCCGCACCCGGCTGACCAACTCCCTGGAGACGGCCGTCAAGCGGGGCAAGCTGACCGTCGAGCAGCGCGACGAGGCGCTGGCCCGGCTGAGCTTCACCACCGACCTCGCCGATTTCGCCGACCGTGACCTGGTGGTCGAGGCGGTCGCCGAGCGCGAGGACATCAAGGTCCAGATCTTCCAGACGCTGGACCAGGTGATCGAGCGCCGGGACGCGATCCTCGCCTCCAACACCTCGTCGATCCCGATCGTGAAGCTGGCCGCCGCCACCACGCGCCCGGAGCAGGTGATCGGCCTGCACTTCTTCAACCCGGCGCCGGTGCAGAAGCTGGTCGAGGTGATCCCGACCCTGACCACGTCGGCCACCACCACCGAGCGGGCCGAGGCCTTCGCCGTCGAGGTGCTCGGCAAGGAGCCGATCCGCGCCCGTGACCGGGCCGGTTTCGTGGTGAACGCCCTGCTGGTGCCGTACCTGCTGTCGGCGGTGCGGATGTTCGAGTCGGGCGTGGCGACCGCGTCCGACATCGACAAGGGCATGGAGGCCGGCTGCGCCCACCCGATGGGCCCGCTGCGGCTCTGCGACCTGATCGGCCTGGACACCATCGTCTCGATCGCCGAGTCGATGTACGACGAGTACAAGGAGCCGCTGTACGCCGCTCCCCCGCTGCTCTCCCGGATGGTCGACGCGGGTCTGCTGGGCCGCAAGTCCGGCCGCGGGTTCTACGACTACACCGCGAGCGCCTGAGCACCGGCGTGCCGCCCGGTTCCGTCCGCCCCCTCGGCGGACGG
>NZ_JBEYVJ010000086.1:0-27470 GCF_040643935.1 Kitasatospora sp. NPDC047058
TCCCGCCCGGCGGCCCCCCCCCCCCCCCCACCGCCCCCCCCCCGCCACCCCCTTCCCCCCGGGGCCACGCACGCCGCAGGGCCCCCCCCTCCCAACGGGGGGCCCCCTTCGGCTCACGACCGGCAGGTCTCAGATCTCGCCGCGCAGCTTGGCCAGCGCCTCGGCGAGGATCGCCTCGCCGTCGGCGTCGGTGCGCCGCTCACGGACGTAGGCGAGGTGGGTCTTGTACGGCTCGTTGCGGGAGGGCGCGGGCGGGTTGTGCTCGTCCTGGCCGGCCGGGAAGCCACAGCGCGGGCAGTCCCAGGTGTCCGGGATGACCGCCTCGGCGGCGAAGCTGGGACGAGTCTCGTGCTTGTTGGCACACCAGAACGAAATCCGATTGCGCGGGGCGGACTCGCCGCGCTCCGCCTCCCCCATCGGGCCGGCTCCGACCCTGCTGCCACGGATGGCGTTGCCACTTGCCACGGTCTGACTCCCTGCGTGCTGATGCGCCGACCCGCCGCGGTCCGCGTCGGTGGCGAAAGTCGTCCTAGTGTAAGCAGGAGTTAAGGATCCACCACTACCGGCTCCGCCCAGGACCGTTCCAGCATAGGTCGCGGGGCGACGGGACGTCAGGGTTACGTCAGCTCTTGTACTTCAGCACCAGGCCGAGCACGATGATGCAGGCGAACCAGGCGATGCCGACCACGATCGTGATGCGGTCCAGGTTGCGCTCGGCCACCGCGGAACCGCCGCCGGTGGACATCGCGCCACCGCCGAACATGTCGGACAGGCCGCCGCCCTTCCCCTTGTGCAGCAGCACCAGGAGGATCATCAGCAGGCTGAAGATGATCAGGGCAATCGAGAACCCGATAACCACGACGGGACCAACTCTCTCGTATCTTCGGCGAAGGGGCCGGGCCGCTGTGAGCGGTCCGGCCCCAAAGCCTACGTTGCTGCGGCGGCGTTAGCCTACTGCCTGCTCACGGTACCGCACGATCTTGACGAACTCCTCGGCGTCCAGGGAGGCACCGCCGATCAGGCCGCCGTCGACGTCGGGCTTGGCCATCAGGCCGGCCGCGCTCGACGACTTGACCGAACCGCCGTACAGCACCCGGACCTTGCCGGCCAGCTCGGCGTCGTACAGCTCGGCGATCCGCCCGCGGATCGCGGCGCAGACCTCCTGGGCGTCCTCGGGGGTCGCCACCTCGCCGGTGCCGATCGCCCAGACCGGCTCGTACGCGACCACGATGGACTCGGCCTGGACGGCCGGGACGTCCGCCAGGGCGCCGTCGAGCTGGGCCAGCGTGTACTCGACGTGGGTGCCGGCCTTGCGGATCTCCAGCGGCTCGCCGATGCAGAGGATCGGGGTGACCCCGCTGCGGTAGGCGGCCTTGACCTTGGCGTTGACGATCTCCTCGTTCTCGCCGTGGTACTGACGGCGCTCCGAGTGGCCGATCACCGCGTAGGTGCACTTCAGCTTGGCCAGCATCGGGCCGGAGACCTCGCCGGTGTAGGCACCGGAGTCGTGCTGCGAGATGTCCTGCGAGCCGTACTTGATCTTCAGCTTGTCGCCGTCGACCAGGGTCTGCACCGACCGCAGGTCGGTGAACGGCACCAGGACCGCGACCTCGACGGACTCGTAGTCCTTGTCGGCCAGCGCGAAGGCCAGCTTCTGGGTGTGCTGGATGGCCTCAAGGTGGTTGAGGTTCATCTTCCAGTTGCCCGCCATCAGCGGGAGACGCTCAGTCATTGCCTCAGCCTTCCAGGGCGGCGAGACCGGGGAGCGTCTTGCCCTCCAGGTACTCGAGGCTCGCGCCACCGCCGGTCGAGATGTGCCCGAACCTCGTCTCGTCGAAGCCCAGGATGCGGACGGCCGCGGCGGAGTCGCCGCCACCGACCACGGTGAACGCGTCGCTGTCGAGCAGGGCCTGCGCGACGGCCTTGGTGCCCTCGGCGAAGGCCGGGTGCTCGAAGACGCCCACCGGGCCGTTCCAGAACACCGTCTTCGCGTCGGCCAGCTTCTCCGCGAACAGCTCGCGGGTCTTCGGGCCGATGTCCAGGCCCTCCTTGTCGGCGGGGATCTTGTCCGCGTCGACGGTCTCGAAGTCCTCGACCGGCGCGTGCGTCTTGGTGTCGGGGAAGTCCGCGGAGACCGCGACGTCCACCGGCAGCACGAACTCGACGCCGTTCTGCTTCGCCCGCTCCAGGTACTCCAGGACGGTCGGGACCTGGTCCTTCTGCAGCAGCGACTTGCCGACCTCGTTGCCCAGCGCGTACAGGAAGGTGTACGCCATGCCGCCGCCGATCAGGATGCGGTCGGCCTTGCCGAGCAGGTTGTCGATCACGCCGACCTTGTCGGACACCTTGGAGCCGCCGAGCACGACGACGTACGGGCGCTCGACCTCCTCGGTGAGGCGCTTGAGCACGCCCACCTCGGTGGCGATCAGGTCGCCGACGGCGTGCGGCAGCCGGGCCGGGAGGTCGTAGACGGAGGCGTGCTTGCGGTGCACCGCACCGAAGCCGTCGCCGACGTACAGGTCGGCCAGCTGCGCCAGCTCGTCCGCGAACGCGCCGCGCTCGGCGTCGTCCTTGCTGGTCTCGCCGGCGTTGAAGCGCAGGTTCTCGAGCAGCGTGACCTCGCCGTCGGCCAGGGCGGCGACGGTGGCCTTCGCGCTCTCGCCCACGGTGTCGGCCGCGAACGCGACCGGCGTGCCGAGGATCTCGCCGAGGCGGACGGCCACCGGCGCGAGGGAGAACTGCGGGTCCGGCTCGCCCTTCGGGCGGCCGAGGTGGGAGGCGACGACAACCTTCGCACCGCGCTCGACGAGCTTGGCGATGGTCGGGGCGACGGCACGGATCCGGCCGTCGTCGGTGATCGAGCCGCCGGACAGCGGCACGTTCAGGTCCGCGCGCACGAACACGCGCTTGCCGGTGACGTCGAGGTCTTCGATGGTCTTCACGGTCTTCGGTCTCCTGGGGACAAGGTGGCGCAAGCGACGGCACAACGTCGGGCCGTCAAAGGGGAGTTGAGGGTGCGCAGACGAGGGCCCGGATGGCGTCGCAGCCTTCCGGGCCCTCCCCCTTACTTCACGTCAGCTCCCGCAGCGTCAGAGCCGGCCGCCGACGAGGGCGGTCAGGTTGACGAGGCGGTTCGAGTAGCCCCACTCGTTGTCGTACCAGCCGAAGACCTTGACCTGGTTGCCCTGGACCATGGTCATCAGCGAGTCGAAGATCGTGGAGAACGGCGAGTTCACGATGTCGGAGGAGACGATCGGGTCCTCGGTGTAGTGCAGGATGCCCTTGAGCGAGGTCTCGGAGGCCTTCTTGAAGGCCTCGTTGACCTCGGCGACGGTGACGTCGCGCTCCAGGGTGACGACGAGGTCGGTGATCGAGCCGGTCGGGACCGGGACGCGCAGCGAGGTGCCGTCCAGCTTGCCCTTGAGCTCCGGCAGGACCAGCGCGGTGGCCTTGGCGGCACCGGTGGAGGTGGGGATGATGTTGAGGGCCGCGGCGCGGGCGCGACGCAGGTCCTTGTGCGGGAAGTCCAGGGTGACCTGGTCGTTGGTGTACGCGTGCACCGTGGTCATCAGACCCTTGACGATGCCGAAGTTCTCGTTCAGCACCTTGGCCAGCGGCGCCACGCAGTTGGTGGTGCAGGAGGCGTTGGAGATGACGGTGTGGTTGGCGGCGTCGTACTTGTCGTCGTTGACGCCCATGACGATGGTGATGTCCTCGTCGGTGGCGGGCGCCGAGATGATGACCTTCTTGGCACCGGCGGCGACGTGCTTCTTGGCCGCCTCGGCCTTGGTGAAGATGCCGGTGGACTCGATGACGATGTCCACGCCCAGCTCGCCCCAGGGGAGGTTGGCCGGGTCGCGCTCGGCGATGACCTGGAAGGTCTTGCCGTCGACCGTGATGCTGTCCGCGGTGTGCGAGACCTCGCCCGGGAAGGTGCCCAGGATCGAGTCGTACTTCAGCAGGTGCGCCAGGGTCTTCGTGTCGGTGAGGTCGTTGACACCGACGATCTCGATGTCCGCGCCCTGGGACTGAACCGCACGGAAGAAGTTGCGGCCGATGCGGCCGAATCCGTTGATGCCTACCCGGATCGTCACGAACCGATCTCCTCGTTAGGTACGCCGGACAAAATGCCGACGGGGTGGAATTTTGGGATGTCCCCGACCGCCTATGACCCTACCCCTCCGGAGCCATTCAGGGCACATCACCCCGGGTCGGACACCTTGGCGTGGCGTGTCAAGAGGCCGGGATCAGGCCTTCCACCCGTGCCGCCACCGGCAGTTGGTCCAGACCTGCGGAGCGGGGCGCGGAACCTCCCGTTCCGGCGTCCGGACACACGACGGCCGGTGTCCGCATTGCGGACACCGGCCGTCGTCGCCCACGCACCGTGAGCGTCCGGACACGCCCTCGGGCGTCTCCGTCGGACTCGCCCTCGTACCGGGCCGTCCGGTCAGTTCAGGGCCATCTCGTCGGTCAGGTTGGCCTCGGTACTGGGCAGGCCGAGCTCGGAGGCGCGTTTGTCGGCCATCGCCAGCAGCCGGCGGATCCGGCCGGCCACCGCGTCCTTGGTCAGCGGCGGGTCGGCGAGCGCGCCCAGCTCCTCCAGCGAGGCCTGCTTGTGCTGCATCCGCAGCTGGCCGGCGGCGGCCAGGTGCTCGGGCACCTCGTCGCCGAGGATCTCCAGCGCGCGCTGCACCCGGGCGCCGGCCGCCACCGCGGCACGGGCCGAGCGGCGCAGGTTGGCGTCGTCGAAGTTGGCGAGCCGGTTGGCGGTGGCCCGGACCTCGCGCCGCATCCGGCGCTCCTCCCAGGCGAGCACCGACTCGTGGGCGCCGAGCCGGGTCAGCAGCGCGCCGATGGCGTCGCCGTCGCGGATCACCACCCGGTCCACGCCGCGCACCTCGCGGGCCTTGGCCGGGATGCCCAGCCGGCGGGCGGCGCCGACCAGGGCGAGCGCGGCCTCCGAGCCGGGGCAGGTGATCTCCAGCGAGGAGGAGCGGCCCGGCTCGGTGAGCGAGCCGTGCGCCAGGAACGCACCGCGCCACGCCGCCTCGGCGTCACAGGTGGCGCCGGACACCACGGCCGGGGGCAGGCCCCGGATCGGCCGCCCGCGGCCGTCCACCAGGCCGGTCTGGCGCGCCAGCAGCTCGCCGTCCTTGACCACCCGGACCACGTAGCGACTGCCCCGGCGCAGCCCGCCCGGGGCCATCACCACCAGGTCGGAGGAGTGTCCGAAGATCTCCAGCAGGTCCTTGCGCAGCCGGCGCGCGGCCGCTCCGGTGTCGAGCTCCGCCTCGATCACGATGCGGCCGCTCACGATGTGCAGCCCGCCCGCGAATCGCAGGATCGCCGACACCTCCGCCTTGCGGCAGCAGGCCCGGGTGACCGGGAGCCGGCTGATTTCGTCCTTCACCGCTGGAGTCATCGCCATGGCCCGATCCTTCCATGTGTCCGGAAAATCCGGTCGTACGCGGCGGCCAAGAGCTCCGGGTCGTGTCGCGGGGTGCCGTCGGTGCGGGCGACCCGGCCGAGCACCAGGGCGGCGCCCATCCGCTCGGCGGCCTTCTCCAGGCCGGCCAGGTCCGCCTGGCCGAAGGCGCCGCCGGTGACGGCGCGCTCGTCCACCAGGATCGCATCCACCGCGAGGTCCGGTGCGTGGTCGGCGATGACCTCCAGGTGGCGCTGCGGGGTGAAGCCCTCCGTCTCGCCGGGCTGGGGGGCCAGGTTCAGGGTGAGCAGCCGGCGGGCGCGGGTCTCGGTGAGCGCCCGGGCGAGCTCGGGCACCAGCAGGTGCGGGAGCACGCTGGTGAACCAGGAGCCGGGGCCGAGCACCACCCAGTCCGCCTCGCGCACGGCGGCGACGGCCTCCGGCACGGCCGGCGGCTCGTCCGGCAGCAGCCGGATCGACTGGACCGTACCCGGCGTGACGGCGACGTTGGCCTGGCCGCGCACGGCCGACACCTCGCCGGGGTGCGCCGGGTCGTGCCCGCGGACTATCGCCTCGATGTCCAGCGGCACCGCCGACATCGGCAGCACCCGGCCCTGGACGTTCAGCAGCCGGCCCACCCAGTCCAGGGCGGTGACCGGGTCCCCGAGCTTCTCCCAGAGCGCGACGATCAGCAGGTTGCCGACGGCGTGGCCGCCGAGCTCGCCGGTGCCGGTGAAGCGCTGCTGGATCACCTCGGACCAGGTGCGGCCCCAGTCGTCGTCGCCGCAGAGCGCGGCCAGCGCCTTGCGCAGGTCCCCCGGGGGCAGCACCCCGAGCTCCTCGCGCAGCCGGCCGCTGGAGCCGCCGTCGTCGGCCACCGTGACCACGGCGGTGAGGTCGGTGGTGAGCCGGCGCAGCGCGGAGAGCGAGGCCGAGAGGCCCTGGCCGCCGCCGAGGGCGGCGATCCGGGGGGCCTGCTTGGCCCGGGGCGGCTGGCTGGTGCGGGCGGGACTGGTGCGGGCCTGGCCGGTCCGGGCCTGTCCGGGTCGGGGCCGGCCGGCCGCGGAGCGTGACGGGCCTGCCGTCCGGTCGGCGGTCTTGTTCTGCAGCTGCCGCCCGGGCACGTATCCCGTCACACCCACCTCGCGTTCCCTTGCCTGCCGCCGGCCTCCGCCGGCGGCCCGGCAGGGAGACGGCGGCTACTCCCGTCCCATGTCACGGTGGACGAGCACCGTTTCGACGCCGTCCGCGATGAGACGCTTCGTCAACCGCTCGGACATCGCGACGCTGCGGTGCTTGCCACCGGTGCAGCCTACGGCAAGCGTCATGTAGCGCTTCCCCTCGCGCCGGTACCCCTCGGTGACGATGCGCAGCAGCTCGGCGTAGCCGTCGAGGAATTCGTTGGCCCCGGGCTGCTGGAACACGTAGTCGGCGACGTCGGCGTCGGTGCCGGTGCGGGCGCGCAGCTCGGGGACCCAGTGCGGGTTGGGCAGGAAGCGGCAGTCCACCACGAGGTCGGCGTCGACCGGCAGGCCGTACTTGAAGCCGAAGGACATCACGGTGGCGCGCAGCTCGGGCTCGTCGTGGTCGGCGAACTGGGCGTCGAGCTTGGCGCGCAGCTGGTGCACGTTGAGGTTGGAGGTGTCGATCACCAGGTCGGCCTCGCCGCGCAGCTCGCGCAGCAGGTCGCGCTCCTGGGCGATGCCGTCGACGATGCGGCCGTCGGCCTGGAGCGGGTGCGGGCGGCGCACGCTCTCGAAGCGGCGGACCAGGGCGTCGTCGGAGGAGTCCAGGAAGACCACGCTCAGCCGGACGCCGCGCTTCTCCAGCTCGTCCAGCGAGGTCAGCAGGTCGTCGAAGAACTGCCGGCCGCGGACGTCCACCACGACGCCGATCCGGGCCACGTTGCCCTGGGAGCGGGCGCCGAGGTCGACCATGGTCGGGATGAGGGCCGGCGGCAGGTTGTCCACCACGAACCAGCCGAGGTCCTCCAGGCACTTGGCGGCGGTGGAGCGGCCGGCTCCGGACATGCCGGAGATGATCACCAGCTCCGGGGCGTTCTCCGCGCCGGCCTCGGGCCGGGCGGTACCCCCATAATCGGACACGGTCACTTCGGTTCCCCGCTCTCGGTGGTTCTGCTGTGGAGAACGCGCGTCGCGCGGGCACGCTTCCCCGGCTCACTCGGGCGAGTGAGCACGGGGCGCGCCGGCTGACGGGCGGCGTCGGCCGTCATGGCGTCTCCTGGGACGGTGCGGTCTGGGGCGCTGCGTCGGCCACGGTCCGGGCCGTTTCCGCGCTGTCATCGATGATCTCGCCGGTGGCGGTGTTCACGGCGAGTGCTGCGGGTGTACGGGACGACAACGCTGCCGCAACAGTCTCCGCCGTCCGGCGTCCGATGCCGGGGACGGCGCAGAGTTCGTCGACGGTGGCCGCGCGGAGCCGCTTCAGCGAGCCGAAGTGCTTGAGCAGCGCCTGGCGGCGAGTCTCGCCGAGCCCGGGGACGGAGTCCAGCTCCCCGGCGGTGAGTCGCTTGGAACGCTTGCTGCGCTGGTAGGTGATGGCGAAGCGGTGCGCCTCGTCGCGGACCCGCTGGAGCAGGTAGAGGCCCTCGCTGCTGCGGGGCAGGACCACCGGGTCGTCCTCGCCGGGCAGCCAGACCTCCTCCAGGCGCTTGGCCAGGCCGCAGAGGGCGACGTCGTCGATGCCCAGCTCGTCCAGGGCGCGCCGGGCGGCGGCGACCTGCGGCTGGCCGCCGTCGACCACCAGCAGCTGCGGCGGGTAGGCGAAGCGGCGGGGGCGGCCCGCCTCGTCCCGGGTCTCCGTCGGGTCGGCCGGGCCGGACGGCGTGCCCGGCTCGTCGTCGGTGCCCTCCTCCGGGACGGCCCACTCCCCGGTCTGCTCGCGCTCCTGGAGGTAGCGGCGGAACCGGCGGGTGATCACCTCGTGCATCGAGCGGACGTCGTCCTGGCCCTCGAAGCCCTTGATCTGGAAGCGGCGGTACTCGCTCTTGCGGGCCAGGCCGTCCTCGAAGACGACCATCGAGGCGACCACGTCCTCGCCCTGGAGGTGGGAGATGTCGAAGCACTCGATGCGCAGCGGGACGGAGTCCAGCTCCAGGGCGTCGGCGATCTCCTGGAGGGCGCGGCTGCGGGTGGTGAGGTCGGAGGCGCGCTTGGTCTTGTGCAGTGCCAGCGCCTGCTGGGCGTTGCGCTGCACGGTGGCCATCAGGTCCTTCTTGTCGCCGCGCTGCGGGACGCGCAGGTCGACCTGGCTCCCCTTGCCGGTCTGCGCGGCGCGCAGGCCGGACAGCCACTCCTTCACCGGGCCGGCCGGCTCGGGCAGGGCGGGGACCAGCACCTCGCGCGGCACGGACTCGTTGCCCCCGCCGTAGAGCTGCTGCAGGGCGTGCTCGACCAGGCCCGCGGTGTCCACGTCCTCGACCTTGTCGGTGACCCAGCCGCGCTGGCCGCGGACCCGGCCGCCGCGGACGTGGAAGATCTGGACGGCGGCCTCCAACTCGTCCTCGGCGAGGGCGAGCAGGTCGGCGTCGGTGGCGTCGGCGAGCACGATGGCGTTCTTCTCCATCGCGCGCTTGAGCGCTCCGATGTCGTCGCGCAGCCGGCCCGCCTTCTCGTACTCCATGTCCGCGGCGGCCTCCTGCATCTGCTCTTCCAGCCGGCGCAGGTAGTTGCCGGTGCGGCCGGCCATGAAGTCGCAGAAGTCCTCGGCGAGCGCCCGGTGTTCGTCGGCGGAGACCTTGCCGACACAGGGCGCGGCGCACTTGCCGATGTAGCCGAGCAGGCACGGGCGGCCGACCTGGCGGGCGCGCTTGAACACGCCGTTGGAGCAGGTGCGGACCGGGAAGACCCGCAGCAGCAGGTCGACCGTCTCGCGGATCGCCCAGGCGTGCCCGTAGGGGCCGAAGTAGCGCACGCCCTTCTTGTGCGCCCCGCGCATCACCTGGACCCGCGGGTACTCCTCGTCGAGGGTGACCGCGAGCTCCGGGTAGCTCTTGTCGTCGCGGTACTTGACGTTGAAGCGGGGGTCGAACTCCTTGATCCAGGAGTACTCCAGCTGCAGCGCCTCGACCTCGGTGGAGACCACCGTCCACTCGACCGAGGCAGCGGTGGTGACCATGGTCGCGGTCCGCGGGTGCAGCCCGGCGAGGTCCTGGAAGTAGGACGACAGCCGCGGCCGCAGGCTCTTGGCCTTGCCGACGTAGATGACCCGACCGTGGGCGTCACGGAACCGGTACACACCCGGCGAGGTCGGAATCGCGCCCGGCGCCGGGCGGTAGGTGGACGGGTCAGCCATGGGTCCACCGTACCGAGTCGGGCCGGGCGGGCGGCGGGGAGACCACCGGGGCGGGGATCAGCGGATTGGAGATCAACTGCTTCAGCTCGGAGTCACCTTGAGGTTTCCGCCCTCGACCGCGACCTGGTACTCGGGCAGCGGCTTGGTCGCCGGGCCCTCGACCCGGGCGCCGGTGGAGAAGTTGAAGTTGCTGCCGTGGCACGGGCACTTGATCAGCTGGTCCTCGACCTTGTCGACCACGCAGCCGGCGTGGGTGCAGACCGCGCTGAACGCCTCGTAGGTGCCCTCGGTCGGCTGGGTGACGACGATCTTCTTCTCGCGGTAGACCTTGCCCCCGCCGACCGGGACGTCCGTCGCCGGGCCCACGACGACCGGCTCCTTGGGGGTCTTCGGCGCCGACGCGGCGGGAGCGGCGGAGCCGCTGGAGGAGCAGCCCGAGACGGCGGCCGTGCCACCGGCGGCGAGGACGGCGGCGGCTCCGCAGAGCACGGTGCGACGGGAGGCGGCGGGGCTCTCGTGGGCCTCGGACATCGGTGGCTGCTCCTGCGGGTGGGCGGTCGTGGGTCAGCGGCAGTCTATGCGCCGTGCCCCCGGCTGCCCCCCGCCGATCGGGGGCAGCCGGGTGCGGTGACGGGCTACTTCTTCGCGGCGGCCCGCTTGCGCGGGGCCCGGACCGGCACCTGGGCGTCGTTGAACTCGCCCGGCAGGATGTCCCGGAGAAACTTCCCGGTGTGGCTGTCCGGCACGGCGGCGATCTGCTCCGGGGTGCCCTCGGCGACCACCGTGCCGCCGCCGGAACCGCCCTCGGGTCCCATGTCGACGATCCAGTCGGCGGTCTTGATCACATCGAGGTTGTGCTCGATGACGATCACCGTGTTGCCCTTCTCCACCAGCCCGGAGAGCACCTTGATCAGCTTGCTGATGTCCTCGAAGTGCAGGCCGGTGGTGGGCTCGTCCAGGACGTAGACCGTCCGCCCGGTGGAGCGCTTCTGCAGCTCGGAGGCGAGCTTGACGCGCTGCGCCTCACCACCGGAGAGGGTCGGCGCGGACTGGCCGAGCCGGACGTAGCCGAGGCCGACGTCGTTGAGCGTCCTCAGGTGGCGGGCGATCGCCGGGACGGCCTCGAAGAAGTGCAGCGCCTCCTCGATCGGCATGTCCAGCACCTCGGCGATGGACTTGCCCTTGTAGTGGACCTCCAGCGTCTCCCGGTTGTACCGGGCACCGTGGCAGACCTCGCACGGCACGTAGACGTCGGGCAGGAAGTTCATCTCGATCTTGATGGTGCCGTCGCCGGAGCAGTTCTCGCAGCGGCCGCCCTTGACGTTGAACGAGAACCGGCCGGGCAGGTAGCCGCGGACCTTGGCCTCCTGCGTCTCCGCGAAGAGCCGCCGGACGTGGTCGAACACGCCGGTGTAGGTGGCCGGGTTGGAGCGCGGGGTGCGGCCGATCGGCGACTGGTCGACGTGCACCACCTTGTCCACCAGGTCGGTGCCGGTGATCCGGGTGTGCCGGCCCGGCACGCTGCGGGCGCCGTTCAGCTCCCGGGCGAGGTGGGTGTACAGGATGTCGTTGACCAGCGTCGACTTGCCGGAGCCGGAGACCCCGGTGATCGCGGTGAAGGTGCCGAGCGGGAAGCCGACCGTGACGTCCCTGAGGTTGTGCTCACGGGCGCCGTGGACGGTCAGCTGGCGCTTCTTGTCCCGTGCCCGGCGGGCGGCCGGGATCGGGATGGAGCGCTTGCCGGAGAGGTACTGGCCGGTCAGCGACTCCTTGTTGCCGAGCAGCTGCTTCAGCGAGCCGGAGTGCACCACCTTGCCGCCGTGCTCGCCGGCGCCGGGGCCGATGTCGACCACCCAGTCGGCCGTCTTGATGGTGTCCTCGTCGTGCTCGACGACGATCAGGGTGTTGCCGATGTCCCGCAGCCGGACCAGCGTCTCGATCAGGCGGTGGTTGTCGCGCTGGTGCAGGCCGATGGACGGCTCGTCCAGCACGTAGAGCACGCCGACCAGGCCGGAGCCGATCTGGGTGGCGAGCCGGATGCGCTGGGCCTCTCCGCCGGACAGGGTGCCGGCCGCGCGGTTGAGCGAGAGGTAGTCCAGGCCGACGTCGACCAGGAAGCGCAGCCGCTCGTTGACCTCCTTGAGGACCCGCTCGGCGATCTTCTTGTCCCGGGCGGTCAGCCGCATCGCGCCGAGGAAGTCCGAGCAGTCGCTGATCGACATCGCCGAGACGTCCGCGATGGACTTCCCCTCGACGGTGACGGCGAGCACCACCGGCTTCAGCCGGGTGCCCTCGCAGGTCGGGCAGGGCACCTCGCGCATGTAGCCCTCGAAGCGCTCGCGGCTGGAGTCGCTCTCCGCCTCGGTGTGCCGGCGCTGGATGAACGGCACCGCGCCCTCGAAGCCCGTGGTGTACGAGCGGTCCCGCCCGTAGCGGGTGCGGAACCGCACCTCGACCTGGTGCTTGTGCCCGTACAGCAGCGCCTTCCGGGCGCGGGCCGGCAGCCCGGCCCAGGGGATGTCGGTGCGGAAGCCCAGCTCGTCGGCGAGCGCGCCGATCAGCCGCTGGAAGTACTCCTTGGTGTGGCCGCCGGACCAGGGGTGGATGGCGCCCTCGTCCAGCGACCGCTCCTCGTCGGGGACGACCAGCTCCGGGTCCACCTCCATCCGGTTGCCCAGGCCCGAGCAGTCCGGGCAGGCGCCGAACGGCGAGTTGAAGGAGAAGGAGCGCGGCTCCAGCTCCTCGAACGACACGTCGTCGTACGGGCAGTAGAGGTGCTCGGAGTACATCCGCTCGCGCTCCGGGTCGTCCTCCGGAAGGTCGACGAAGTCGAGCACGACCATGCCGCCGGACAGCCGCAGGGCCGTCTCCACCGAGTCGGTCAGGCGGCGCTTGGCGCTCTCCTTGACCGTGAGGCGGTCGATCACCACCTCGACGGTGTGCTTCTCCTGCTTCTTCAGCTTGGGCGGCTCGGCCAGCTGGACGGTCTGGCCGTCCACCCGGGCGCGCGCGTAGCCCTTGGACTGGAGGTCGGCGAAGAGGTCGACGAACTCGCCCTTGCGCTCGCGCACCACCGGGCTGAGCACCTGGAAGCGGGTGCCCTCGGCGAGCTCCAGCACCTTGTCCACGACGGCCTGCGGGGACTGCTTGGCGATCGGGCGGCCGCAGTGCGGGCAGTGCGGCTTGCCGATCCGGGCGAACAGCAGGCGCAGGTAGTCGTAGACCTCGGTGATGGTGCCGACCGTCGAGCGCGGGTTGCGGTTGGTGGACTTCTGGTCGATCGAGACGGCCGGGGAGAGGCCCTCGATGAAGTCGACGTCGGGCTTGTCCATCTGCCCGAGGAACTGCCGGGCGTAGGAGGACAGCGACTCGACGTACCGGCGCTGCCCCTCGGCGAAGATCGTGTCGAAGGCCAGCGAGGACTTGCCGGACCCGGAGAGGCCCGTGAAGACGATGAGGGAGTCGCGGGGCAGGTCGAGCGAGACGTTCTTGAGGTTGTGCTCGCGAGCACCGCGGACGATGAGGCGGTCGGCCACTGCTTCTGGCGCCTTTCTCCGGGGCGAGATGGCTGGTGAATGTGATGCGTACTTCTTCCAGGATGCGGCAGCCAGCCTACTAGCTCACGCGTTCGATTATCGAGCTTGTCCAGCCGGGTCCACCCGAACGAGTGAAGACCCGTTCCGGGGGTGACCCGGGCAATCCGGGAAAGCCCCAGATCAGCCCCGAGATCGGCGGTAACGTCACCCTCGTCAACGAGCGAACGCCCGCCCGGGCAACGCCCACACCGACGGAGGCCGTACCCGATGACCGAACCAGCGACCGGCCCGGCAGCCGACCCGGCCACCGACCCGGCCACCGCCGCCGCCCTCGCCGACGAGCGGCTGCGCCTGGTCGCCGCCGGCACCGGCCACCTCCTGCACACGGTGGCGGAGCTGAAGCCGGAGGCCCTGGCCGAGCCCTCCGCGCTCCCCGGCTGGACCAGGGGCCACGTGCTGGCCCACCTGGCCCGCAACGCCGACTCGCTGGTCAACCTGCTGAACGGCGCCCGGACCGGCACCGACATCCCCCAGTACGCCGGCAACGAGGCCCGCGACCAGGGCATCGAGGACGGCGCCGGGCGGCCGCTCGACGTCCAGCTCGACGACCTGCGCGACTCGGACGGGCGCTTCACCTCGGCGGCCGCCCTGCTGCCCGCCGGGGCCTGGACGGCCGAGGTCCGCCACCGCACCGGCTACACCTTCCCGGCCTGCGACATCCCGTGGAAGCGGCTGATGGAGATCGAGTACCACCACGTCGACCTGGACGCCGGCTACACCCCGGCGCACTGGCCGGAGCCGTTCGCGGTGGCCGAGTTCCGGCGCCTGGCCGGGAAGCTCGCCGGGGCCGCGGACCTGCCCGCCGTCGAGCTGGTCGCCGACGACACCGCGGACCGCGGCATGATCGGCACCGGCACCCCGGCCCTGACCGCCGAGGGCCCGGTCCGGGCGCTCGCCGCCTGGCTCTCCGGCCGCTCCGACGGCGACGGCCTCCAGGTCCACCGGGACGGCGTCCAGCTCCCCGACGGGCGCGCCGCACTCCCCCCGCTTCCCCCGCTGGGCTGACCGCGCGAGGATGATCCTGAACGCTGGAGCGACCGGACTAGGAGCGGACGGATGACGTACCACGGAGCGGTCAAGGTCGGCGGACCGCCGGACGTGCGCGAGCTGGCCCACCTGATCATCACCAAGATGGCCGTCGGCCCGTACGACAACAACGCCTATCTGCTGCGCTGCCGGGCCACCGACGAGCAGCTGCTGATCGACGCCGCCGCCGACGCGCCGGTCCTGCTGGAGACGGTCGGCGACGAGCTCGCCACCGTGGTCACCACCCACCGGCACCACGACCACTGGAGCGCGCTCGCCGAGGTGGTCGCCACCACCGGCGCCCGCACCGCGGCCGGGGAGCACGACGCCGAGGGCATCGACGTCCCCACCGAGCTGTGGCTGGCGGACGACGACAAGCTGCGGGTCGGCCAGGTGGAACTCACCGTCCGGCACCTGATCGGCCACACCCCCGGCGCGATCGTGCTGGTCTACGACGACCCGCAGGGCCACCCGCACGTCTTCACCGGCGACTGCCTGTTCCCGGGCGGCGTGGGCAACACCTGGGGCGACAAGGCGGCCTTCGACAGCCTCTTCAAGGACGTCAACGAGAAGATCTTCGACGCCCTGCCGGACGAGGCCTGGGTCTACCCCGGCCACGGCAACGACACCACCCTCGGCGCCGAGCGCCCGCACCTCGCCGAGTGGCGCGAGCGCGGCTGGTAGCCCCCGGCACGACGGACGGCGGGCCCGCGACCACTGCTCGGTCGCGGGCCCGCCGTCGTCACTGCGCCGGCGGCGCAGCAGGGATCAGGCGTCGAGCTTCTGCGGCTCGTCGTGCCCGGCCTGCTCCCGCTCCTGCTTCCGGGAGGCCATCAGGCTGGTCACGGTGGTGACGGCGAGCACCACCACGATGAAGCCCAGCGAGAGCGGGATGCCGATCTCGGGGACGTTCGCACCGGCCTCGTGGGCCGCGTGCAGCACCAGCTTCACGCCGATGAAGCCGAGGATCACCGAGAGGCCGTAGCTCAGGTGGACCAGCTTCTTCAGCAGGCCGCCGATCAGGAAGTACAGCTGGCGCAGGCCCATCAGGGCGAAGGCGTTGGCGGTGAACACGATGTACGGGTCCTGGGTCAGGCCGAAGATCGCGGGGATCGAGTCCAGCGCGAACAGCACGTCCGTGGTGCCGATCGCCAGCATCACGATCAGCATCGGCGTCATCAGCCGACGGCCGTTCTCCCGCACGAAGAGCCTGGTGCCGTGGTACTTGTCGGTCGACGGGAAGCGCTGCTCGATCGACTTGAGCAGGCGGTTCTCCTCGAACTCCTCGTCCTCCTCGTCGGCCCGGGCCTCCTTGATCAGCTTCCACGCCGTCCAGATCAGGAAGGCACCGAAGAGGAAGAACACCCAGGAGAACTGCGCCACCAGCGCCGCGCCGCCGGCGATGAAGACCGCCCGGAGCACCAGCGCGATGATCACACCGAACATCAGCACGCGCTGCTGGTAGATCCTGGGCACCGCGAACTTGCCCATGATCAGAATGAACACGAAGAGGTTGTCGACACTCAGCGACTTCTCGGTGATGTACCCGGCGAAGAACTCACCCGCCGGCCGACCGCCGGAGTGCCACCAGAGGAATCCGCCGAAGACGGCGGCCAGCACGATCCAGACCGTGGTCCAGATGCCGGCTTCCTTGATCGAGACCTCGTGCGGCTTGCGGCCGCCGATGAAGAAGTCGGCCACGATCAGCGCCAACAGCACACCGATCGTGCCGATCCACATGCTCACGGAAACGTCCACTACTGCTCCTCCGGCAGGTAGGCGAGACAGTCATCGTCACTGCCGGAGGTCTCTTCCGTCCGTCGGGCTCGTCACTGCGAACACCGGGACCAGTGCCCCGGGGCGCCGCTCTCCGGGCGCCCGTGATGACGGGACAGCTGCTACAGGGAATACTCCCCTCCGCTGCCATCGAGAGTAACAGGAAGTCCAAGGGAAGGTAAAGAAGGTAAAGAGCCGCCCTGTGGCGGGGCCCTGCGGGCGGACCCGGCGGGGCGCCGGGTCCGCGGATTCGGCAGGTTCGGCGGAGGCGCCGGGGGTGACGTCGGGGTGGCGGGGGCGACGGGCCCGACGCCGTCCGGCAGGTCTCAGAGGAACGGCTCGATGGCCGGCAGCAGGTCCTGGAAGGTCCGCCCGCGAGCGGGCGCCCCGATCGCCAGCATGCCCCAGCCGCCCGAGGGCTCGCGGAACACCTTGGCCATGATCTGCCCCGTGTGCGGGCCGCCGCCGGCCAGCTCGTACCGGGCCAGCTCCAGCCCGGTGGACTCGTCCACCAGCCGGCAGTAGGCGTTCTGCACCTCGGCGAAGGTCTGCCCGGTGTACGAGCTGACCGTGAACACCACCTGGGTGATGTGCGCCGGCACGTGCACCAGGTCCACCAGGATCGACTCGTCGTCCTCGCCCGCGCCGGTGCCTCCGACCAGGTTGTCCCCGGTGTGCCGGACCGAGCCGTCGTTGCTCTCCAGGTGCTGGAAGAAGACCACGTCGGACGGGGTCTGCTCGGCGTACAGCAGCGCCGAGGCGTCCAGGTCGATCTGCCGGGTGCGGCTGCCGAACAGGCCCCGCTTGGGCGCCGCCTTCCAGCCGAGCCCCATCCGGACGACCGTCAGCGACTCGCCCGAACCCTTCTGCAGGCTGACCTGCTGCCCCTTGGCAAGGTTCACCGACACGGCGTTGTCCTCTCTGCCCAGCCGCGCGGTCGGTCTCCGCGCCGGCTCCACGGTGGAACACCCCGTTGCCGTCCCCCGGCTGAGGCCCCCTGGTGCGACCGCCCCGGTCCGGAGGCGATACCGCAGGAAAGCCTAGGCCCTGCGGTCGGGCGCACCGGTCAGCGTCTACCCCTTTGTGGCAAGGCTGAGACACCGCCGGGCTTGACCGGTGCCAGAACCGGCCAGGCCCGGCGGTGCGGCGGGCGTACCGCTCGCGCGCCGCCCGTGCGTCAGGCGATGCCGGCCTCGCGCATCTGCCGCAGCTCCTTCTTCAGCTCCTTGACCTCGTCGCGCAGCCGGGCCGCGACCTCGAACTGGAGGTCCGTCGCGGCCGCGTGCATCCGGTCCGTCATCGACTGGATCAGCTCGGCCAGCTCGGCGGCCGGCATGGACGTGGCCGGCTTGCGGTCGGCGCCGAGCGCCGGCACCGGGGCCTTGCCCTTGCCCGCCGCGGCCCGGTACCCGCTGGAGAGCAGCTCGTCGGTGTCCACGTCCTCGCGGGCGAGGGTGTCCAGGATGTCGCCGATCTTCTTGCGCAGCGGCTGCGGGTCGATGCCGTGCTTCTTGTTGTAGGCCTGCTGGACGGCCCGGCGGCGGTTGGTCTCGTCGATCGCCCGCTCCATCGAGGGGGTGATCCGGTCCGCGTACATGTGGACCTGGCCGGAGACGTTGCGGGCGGCGCGGCCGATGGTCTGGATCAGCGAGGTGCCGGAGCGCAGGAAGCCCTCCTTGTCGGCGTCCAGGATCGCCACCAGGGAGACCTCGGGCAGGTCCAGGCCCTCACGGAGCAGGTTGATGCCGACCAGCACGTCGTACTTCCCGGCCCGCAGCTCGCGCAGCAGCTCGACCCGGCGCAGCGTGTCGACGTCGCTGTGCAGGTACCGGACGCGGATGTCCAGGCCGAGCATGTAGTCGGTGAGGTCCTCGGCCATCTTCTTGGTGAGCGTGGTGACCAGGACGCGCTCGTCCCGCTCGACGCGCTTGCGGACCTCGTGCACCAGGTCGTCGATCTGGCCCTCGGTCGGCTTGACGATCACCTCGGGGTCGATCAGGCCGGTCGGGCGGATGATCTGCTCGACCTGGCCGTCGCCGCGGGACAGCTCGTACGGGCCGGGGGTGGCGGAGAGGTAGACGGTCTGGCCGATCCGCTCCAGGAACTCCTCCCACTTGAGCGGGCGGTTGTCCATCGCGGAGGGCAGCCGGAAGCCGTGCTCGACCAGGGTGCGCTTGCGCGAGGCGTCGCCCTCGTACATCGCGCCGATCTGCGGGACGGTGACGTGCGACTCGTCGACGACCAGGAGGAAGTCCTCCGGGAAGTAGTCGAGCAGGGTGTTCGGCGGGGAGCCGGGCTCGCGGCCGTCGAAGTGCATCGAGTAGTTCTCGACGCCCGAGCAGGTGCCGATCTGGCGGAGCATCTCGATGTCGTAGGTGGTGCGCATCCGCAGCCGCTGGGCCTCCAGCAGCTTGCCCTGCTTCTCCAGCCGGGCGAGCGTCCCCTCCAGCTCCTTCTCGATGCCGTTGACGGCGCGCTCCATGCGCTCCGGGCCGGCCACGTAGTGCGAGGCGGGGAAGACGTGGACGGCGTCGTCCTGGCTGATGATCTCGCCGGTGAGCGGGTGCAGCGTGTAGAGCGCCTCGATCTCGTCGCCGAACATCTCGATCCGGACGGCCAGCTCCTCGTAGACCGGGAAGATCTCGATGGTGTCGCCGCGGACCCGGAAGGTGCCGCGGGTGAAGGCGAGGTCGTTGCGGGTGTACTGGATGTCGACGAAGCGGCGGAGCAGGACGTCGCGGTCGATCTCCTCGCCGACCTTGAGCCGCACCATCCGGTCCACGTACTCCTGCGGTGTGCCGAGGCCGTAGATGCAGGAGACGGACGCGACCACGATCACGTCGCGGCGGGTGAGCAGCGAGTTGGTCGCGGAGTGGCGCAGCCGCTCGACCTCCTCGTTGATCGAGGAGTCCTTCTCGATGTAGGTGTCCGTCTGCGGGACGTACGCCTCGGGCTGGTAGTAGTCGTAGTACGAGACGAAGTACTCGACCGCGTTGTTCGGCAGCAGCTCGCGGAACTCGTTGGCGAGCTGGGCGGCCAGGGTCTTGTTCGGCGCCATCACCAGGGTGGGGCGCTGGAGCTTCTCGATCATCCACGCCGTGGTGGCCGACTTGCCGGTACCGGTGGCACCCAGCAGGACGACGTCCTTCTCCCCCGCGCGGATCCGGCGCTCCAGCTCGGCGATGGCCGCCGGCTGGTCGCCGTTGGGCTGGTAGGGGCTGACGACCTCGAAGGGCGCCACTGACCGCTCAATGCTCGTGATGGGTCGCACGTGTCCACCGTACGACCCGTCACTGACAAAGATGACCTACTCGGCGCGGTCCCCGGCGCCGTCCTTGGCGCTGTCCCGGGCGAGGGCGACGAGGCGGGAGATCGCCCGGAGGTACTTCTTGCGGTAGCCGCCGCGGAGCATCTCCTCGGGGAACACCTGGTCGAAGGGGATGCCGGAGGCGGTGATCGGCAGCTCGCGGTCGTACATCCGGTCGGCGAGGACGACCAGGCGCAGGGCGGTGGACTGGTCGTCGACCTGGCGCACGCCGCGCAGGCAGACCGCCCGGACGTCGTCCAGCAGCGCGCCGTAGCGGCTGGGGTGGACGGCGGAGAGGTGGTCGAGCAGGACGCCGAAGTCGTCCAGCGAGGCGCCCGGGGTGCGGGCGGCGACGGCGTCCACCTGGGCGTCGGCGTACGGCGGCGGGGCGTCCGGGAGGCCGCGGTGGCGGTAGTCCTGGCCGTCGATCCGCATCGGGCGGAAGTGCGCGGACAGGCCCTGGATCTCGCGCAGGAAGTCGGCGGCGGCGAACCGGCCCTCGCCGAGCTTCTCGGGCAGGGTGTTGGAGGTGGCGCAGAGCTTGACGCCGTTGTCGACCAGGCGTCCTAGCAGGGTGGAGACCAGGACGGTGTCGCCCGGGTCGTCCAGCTCGAACTCGTCGATGCAGAGCAGCCTGTGGCCGGAGAGCGTGGTCACGGCCTGCTGGAAGCCGAGCGCGCCGACCAGGTTGGTCAGCTCGACGAAGGTGCCGAAGGCCTTGGGGCCGGGCGCGGCGTGCCAGAGCGAGGCGAGCAGGTGGGTCTTGCCGACGCCGTAGCCGCCGTCCAGGTAGACGCCGGCCGGGCCGGTGGGCGCGGGGGCGCTGCGGCGGAACCAGCTGCGCTTGGGGGCGGAACCGTTTCCGCTGTTGAGGGCGCCGGCGAACTGCTCCAGGACCTGCACGGCCTCGTACTGGCTGGGCTGGCCCGGGTCGGGGAGGTACGTCCCGAAGCTCACGTCGGAGAAGCGCGGCGGCGGGACCATCTCGGCGACCAGCCGCTCGGCGGGGACGACGGGACGACGGTCGGTGAGCGCGACGGGGGCGGCGGCCGGGGGCGCGGTCGCTATGGACTCGCTCGCACCGGTCGCGGCTTCGGGGTGTGGGGCTGCTGCGGGCACGGTAGTAGAGGGTACGCCTGGTCGTGCCCGCCTCAGGCCCGGGCCGGGGTCCCGGTGGACCGGCCCCGGTGGGCCCGTCCGGGCGGGGCCGCCGGTGGAACACTGGTGCCATGCAACAGCTGATCAGCCCGCCGGCCCGGCCGTCCGCCGATCCGGGCTCACCGGAGTCGCTCGCCGCCGTCTACGCCTACCCCGACCAGGTGAATCACGGCCTGCCGTGGCTGCGCGCCAACATGGTGGCCGGCCTGGACGGCGGGGCGAGGCTGGACGGGCTCTCCGAGGGCCTCTCCGGGGACGCCGACAAGCTGATCTTCGGCGTGCTGCGGGCGCTGTCGGACGTGGTGCTGGTGGGCGCCGAGACGGTCCGCGCCGAGGGCTACCGCCCCGCGCGGGCGCCGGCCGCGTTCGCCGCGGCGCGCCGGGCGGCCGGGCAGGCCCCGGCCCCGGTGATCGCGATCGTCAGCCGCTCGCTGGGGCTGGACCTGGCGGCGCCGCTGTTCACCGAGCCGCTGGTGCGCACGGTGGTCATCACCACCGCGGACTCCCCGGCGGAGAGCCGAAGGGCGGTCGCCGAGGTGGCCGACGTGATCGTGGCCGGGGAGGGCTCGGTGGACCTGCCGGCGGCCGTGGCGGCGCTCGCCGGGCGCGGCTGGACGCGGTTGCTGACCGAGGGCGGGCCGCGGCTGCTGGGACAGCTGGCGGCGGCGGACCTGCTGGACGAGCTGTGCCTGTCGCTGGCGCCGTTGATCACGGCCGGCGACGCGCCGCGCATCATCCACGGTGCGGAAATGCCGGACGCACAGCGGATGCGGCTGGTCTCATTGATCGAGCAGAAAGGTTTCCTCTTCACCCGCTACCAGCGTCTTCACCCGGACTCCGCCCCGTCGGCCACGTGACCTCCGGAGCGCGGTCCCGGTCCCGTTCCGGGAGCCTTCTCCGCGTGGCCCGTGTGACGCGCGAGCCGCGTGCGGAAAGCTTCCGCCGGGCAGTATGGGATGCGATGCCGTGGCCCGTGGGCCGGCCACTGGAAGGGACTCACGTGTTCAAGACGGTACTGATGATCGAAAAGGCGCTCTCCGACGCCGACGTGCAGCTGGTCACCACGCTCCACAGCGAGGAGACGGTGTCCTTCGTCGTCCTGATGCAGCCGCGCGGCAAGCAGGACGAACTGCTGCGGGCACTGGACGACGTCGCACTCGGCCACCTCGACAAGGTGGTGCACGAGCACGACGAGTCCGAGAGCCTGCCGACGGTGGCCGACGAGTCGCTCGCGCACAGCCTGCGCCACCTGCGGGCGGCCGGGGCCGAGGCGATCGGCGAGCTGGTCGAGGACAAGCCGCTGGACCGGCTGCGCGCGGTGGTCGAGGAGCACCGGGCCGACGAGGTGGTGGTGCTCACCTCCCCGCACTTCGTGGAGGAGTTCTTCCACCGCGACTGGGCCTCCCAGGCCAGGCACAAGGTGGGCGTCCCGGTGCTGCGGCTGTTCGCCAGCGACTCCTGACCCCCTCCCCGCCCGCCCTCGGGCAGGAGGGGCCCGCCGCCGGTGGTGCAGAATCGTCCTTGCGGTCCGCCGCGAGGACGATCCGCATCTCGTCCGCCCCTGTCCGCCTCCCTCCCCGCCCGCCACCGGGCAGGGGGCCCATCGCCCGTACGGAGCCCCGCCTTGAACGACGCCGCGCACGACCTGCACGCCCCGCACTTCATCGGCATCGGCGGCGCCGGGATGTCCGGCCTGGCGAAGATCCTCGCGGTGCGCGGCGCCAGCGTCTCCGGCAGCGACTCCAAGGAGTCCGAGACCGTCCTCGCGCTGCGCGCCCTCGGCGCCGACGTGCACATCGGCCACGCCGCCGAGCACGTGCCGGACGGCGTCAGCAGCGTCGTCGTCTCCAGCGCCATCCGCGCCGACAACCCGGAGCTGGCCGCCGCCCGCGAGCGCGGCATCCCGGTCGTCCACCGCTCCGACGCGCTGGCCGCGCTGATGGGCGGCCGCCGGGCGCTGGCCGTGGCCGGCACCCACGGCAAGACCACCACCACCAGCATGCTCGCCGTCGCCCTCGGCGAACTGGGCCTCGACCCCTCGTACGCGATCGGCGGCGACCTCGACGCCCCCGGATCCAACGCCCACCACGGCACCGGCGAGATCTTCGTCGCCGAGGCCGACGAGAGCGACCGCAGCTTCCACAAGTACGCGCCCGAGGTGGCGATCGTGCTCAACGTGGAGCTCGACCACCACGCCAACTACGCCTCGATCGAGGAGATCTACGAGTCCTTCGAGACCTTCGTCGGCCGGATCACCCCCGGCGGCACCCTGGTGGTCTCCGCCGACCACGACGGCGCCCGCGAGCTGACGTCCCGGGTGGCCGGCCGGGCGGACCTGAACGTCGTCACCGTCGGCGCCGCCGAGGACGCCGACGTCCGCGTCCTGTCGGTGACCGCCCGCGGCATGACCAGCGAGGTCACCGTCCTGCTGGACGGCGCCGAGCTGTCCTTCACGGTCTCGGTGCCCGGCCGGCACTACGCGCACAACGCGGTCTCCGCTCTGGCCGCCGGCGTCGCGCTCGGCGTCCCGGCCGCCGACCTGGCCAAGGCGCTCGGCGCCTACACCGGTGTGCGGCGCCGGCTCCAGCTCAAGGGCGAGGCCGGCGGCGTCCAGGTGATCGACTCCTACGCCCACCACCCGACCGAGATGTCCGCCGACCTGGAGGCGATCCGCGAGGGCCTTGAGGGCGGGGGCCGGGTGCTGGTGGTCTTCCAGCCGCACCTGTTCAGCCGCACCCAGCAGCTGGCCGAGGAGATGGGCGCCGCGCTGGCCCTCGCCGACGCCTCCGTCGTCCTGGACATCTACCCGGCCCGTGAGGACCCGATCCCCGGCGTCACCAGCGAGCTGATCATCGACGCGGCCAAGCGGGCCGGCGCCGAGGTCACCGCCGAGCACGTCTTCGCCGACGCCCCCGCCCGGCTGGCCGGCCTGGCCCGCCCGGGCGACCTGCTGCTCACCATGGGCGCGGGCGACGTCACCAACCTCGGGCCCGAAATTCTCAAGCACCTCGCGAACGTTGCCACCAACGTCTGAGTCGCCCGACCGGGAGCCGTGATGAGCTACGAGATCGAGAAGACCGACGCCGAGTGGCGCGCCCAGCTGACGCCGGAGGAGTACCACGTGCTCCGCGAGGCGGGCACCGAGCGCCCCTTCGTCGGCGAGTACACCGACACCAAGACGGTCGGCGTCTACAGCTGCCGGGCCTGCGGCACCGAGCTGTTCAGCTCGGAGACCAAGTTCGACAGCCACTGCGGCTGGCCGTCCTACTACGCGCCGCTGGCCGGGGACCGGGTCGAGTACATCGAGGACACCTCGCTCGGCATGCGCCGGGTCGAGGTCCGCTGCGCCACGTGCGGCGGCCACCTCGGACACGTCTTCGAGGGCGAGGGCTACGGCACGCCCACCGACCAGCGGTACTGCATCAACAGCATCTCGCTGACGCTGAAGCCGGCCGACGAGGCCTGACGACGCGCCGGGCGGGCCCGGGAGCCACGACGGCTCCCGGGCCCGCGGGCTATCCGGGCACCGGCTGGAAGCGGACCGGGAGGTGGACCAGCGCGCGGTGGAACGGGCCCGGGCGCCAGAGCAGCTCCCCCGCCGGGGTGGCGAGTTCGAGGTCGCCGAGGCGGCTGGTGAGCTGCTCGATGGCGGTGATCGCGATCAGAAGTGCGGGGTCGCGGGCGGGGCAGGCGTGCGGGCCGGCCGCCCAGGCCAGGTGGGCGGACTCGCCGCTGCGCAGCCCGGTGCCGCCGGTGGGCGGCGCGGCCTGGGAGTTGGCGGCCGCGTAGGAGACCAGCACCAGCGAGCCGGCCGGGATCTCCCGGCCGTGGAAGGTGATGTCGTAGCGCGGGTAGTGGGCGGAGAGGTTCGCCATCGGCGGCTCGTGCCAGAGCACCTCGTCGATCGCCTGGTACGCCGTCATGGCGCCGCCGAACAGCGAGCCGGCGTACCGGGCGTCGGTGAGCAGGCGCAGCAGCGCGTTGCCGATCAGGTTGGTGGTCGGCTGGTGCCCGGCGATCATGGTGAGGGTGATCTGCCGGACCACCTCGTCGTTGTCCAGCCCGGCCGGGTGGGTCAGGAACCAGGAGGTCAGGTCGTGGCGGGGGCGCTCGCGCCGCTCGGCGACCATGGCGGTGACGACCGCGAGGAGGTCCCCGTACGCGGCGACCGCCTTCTCGGTGGACTCGATCAGGCTCCCGATGCCGGCCACCAGCCGGGCGCTGTGCTCCTCGGGCACGCCGAACCAGGTGTTGAAGACGAACACCGGCAGCTGCCGGGCGTACTCGGCGATCAGGTCGGCCGAGCCGGTGGCCGCGAAGGTGTCGATCAGCCGGTGCGCGACCTCGGCGACGCGGCGCTGGAGCAGGTGCGGTTCGAGCAGGGCGAGGCCGTCGGTGATGACCTGGCGGTAGCGGGCGTGCACCTCGCCGTCGCTGAACAGGGCGGTGGGGCGGTAGCCGAGCACCGGAAGCAGCGGGGAGGTCGGTGACACGGTCTGCTGCCAGGCCCGGGAGTCCTTGGAGAAGGTGTCGGTGTCGCGCAGCAGGTCCAGTGCCGCCTGGTAGTCGGTGACCAGCAGGGCTTCGACGCCCGGTGCGATCTCCACCGGGGCGACGGGGCCGTGGCGGCGCAGCCGCTCGTAGACGAGGTGCGGGTCGGCGGCGAACGCCGGGCCGTGGATCGGCACCGGGCGGTCGGGGTCGTCCGGGTGGCCGGGGTCGTCGGGGTGGCCGGGGTGGTCCGGGTCGTCGGCAGGCGTCTCGTCGGCGACGGGGGCGGGGGCGTCGGTGCTGGTCACGGCTGCTCCGGGGCGGCGTCGGGGGCTGCGGGCAGGCCGTGCAGCACGTGCTCGGCCAGCGCGATCAGCGCGTCCAGGCTGGCGCGGCGCTCGCGGGCGTCGCAGAGCACCAGCGGGGTGTCGGCGTGCAGGTCCAGGTGCGTCCGGAGCACCTCGACCGGGTGCGCGGGCGCGTCGGGGAAACAGTTGACGGCGACCGCGTACGGCAGGCCCTGCTCCTCGACCATGTCCATGATCTCGAACGAGTCGGCCAGCCGGCGGGTGTCGGCCAGTACCAGGGCGCCGACGGCGCCGCGGGCGATGTCCTGCCAGAGCGGGAAGAAGCGGCGCTGGCCGGGCGTGCCGAACATGTAGAGCACCACCTGGCCGGGCAGGGTCAGCCGGCCGAAGTCGACCGCCACCGTGGTGGTGGCCTTGTCGGGCAGCAGCGCGGCGTCGTCCACCGGGGCGCCGGTCTCGGTCATCGCCTCCTCGGTGTGGAGGGTGGGGATCTCCGAGAGGGTGCGGATGAGCGTGGTCTTCCCGACGCCGAAGGGACCGGCGACGACCAGTTTCATCAGTGTCTGGTCCCGGTCGGGCAGGTAGCCCACCCGGCCCGTCCCGGACGCCCGGCCGACGGCCTGGCTGCCGGGCGGCCCGGCGGGGCTACCGGAGTGTGCGGAGTCCAACGAGGAGCCTCTCGACGATGGAGCGGTCGGTCTGCTGGGCGCGGGGGATCGGGGCGCGGGCGCGGAGACAGCCCGCCTCGACCAGGTCCGCCGCGAGGAAAACGGTGGCGCTGACCGGGAGCCGCAGGTGCGCCGCGGACTCCACCACGGTCAGGGCGCCGGGCTGCAGCAGCTCCCAGAGCCGCCGGTGCTCGTCCTCCAGCTCGTGCAGGGCCGGCGGCGGCTCGGTGCCGGCGGCGTGCAGGACGGTCAACCGCTCGAAGCCGGCCGTGCCGGGCCGCGTCCGGCCGCCGGTGGCCAGGTAGGCGGGGACCATCCGCCTGCGGGGGACGCCGGTCATGACCGGGCGCTGACGCCCTGCCGCCTGGCCGGGCTCGCCAGGGCGCGGCCCAGGGCGGCGACCTGGACCTGCATCTGGTAGGCCACGTTGCCGAGCTGCGCGTCCGGGGTGGTGAACACCGCCAGCGAGGTGTTCTCGCCGGCCGGGACGACGATCGCGAAGCCCTGCTCGGACTCGACCACGGTCTGCGCCAGCCGGGGCTGCTCGGTGTCGGTGAAGGCGGTGGTGAACGCGCGGGCGGCGGCGTGCACGGTGGCCGTCATCGCGGCGACCCGCTCGGCGGAGGCCCGGCCGAGTCCGGCCGAGGCGCCCTCGACGAGGCCGTCCCCGGTGGCGATCACCGCGTGCAGGACGCCCGGCAGCTCCAGCAGCGGGGTCAGCACCCACGAGATCTCGTCGGTGGTGGTCGGGCTGGGCGTGCTGCTCACTGCTCGGCTCCTTCGGAATGCTCGGGTTGTGCGTGTCTTCGGGGTCCTTCTACGAGGACGAGTACCCGACCGGTCTGATCTGGTTCTGCGACGAGGACGACGCGGCCGGCTACGAGTGGTGGCAGCAGCTGCCCAACGAGAACGCCGCCATCTTCTGGAACGACAAGCTACGGCATGCCAAGAGCCGCGGCCTCGTACCCTCCCAGGCCGTGCATGAACTGCTGTCCGAGCCCGGCACCCGTTTGTCGGGCCGTATCCTGCCCGATTCACGGGCAACGGCGCCCAGCCTCACCTGGCTCGCCGAACTCGCGGCCAAGGGCAAGCCGGTAGGGGACCCCGCGAAGCCCCGGGGCTGGCGCCCCGATCCGCCGCTGAGTGCCGAGCAGTCCGAGGCTGCACGTGCGGCCGGTGGATGGCTCTACCAGGTCGACGAGGGGTACGACCCCGCCGGGCGCGTACCCGTGCACGCCGTTTCCGGTGCCTGGCAGACCGACATCCACGGCCGGGTCGTGCAGTTCTGGCACAACCCCGTCTACGGGCAGCCGACCGCACCGGCCACGGAACCTCCCGCCACGAGCCCTGTGCAGCCGCTCGACGCGACGGCGATGAGCGACGTGACGGCGAACCAGAGCA
>NZ_JBEYVJ010000087.1:0-27455 GCF_040643935.1 Kitasatospora sp. NPDC047058
CGGCGTCCGGGCCCGCGGCGGTCCCGGCGCGCCGCCACGCCGCGCGCCGGGAACCCTGCGCTCACAGCGAACAGTTCTGCGTGAGGGATTCTGCGGCCCGGCCTGCGCGTTAGGGTCCTTGGACAGCAACAATCACGACGTGATACCCGGAAGCTGTGCGACATCGTGACGGCCGTGGAGCGACCGTCCAAATCGACTGAGCAGGTGGCTAAGTGACGTTCCCGCAGATGCAGATGCCTGGCCCGATGGCGCCGCACGCCGCCTCTGGTGACGTGCTCGGCGGCCTGGGCGACCAGGTCTACAACCGGCTGCTCAACGAGCGGATCATCTTCCTCGGCCAGCAGGTCGACGACGACATCGCCAACAAGATCACCGCTCAGCTGCTGCTGCTGGCCGCGGACCCGGACAAGGACATCTTCCTCTACATCAACTCCCCGGGCGGCTCGATCTCGGCCGGCATGGCGATCTACGACACCATGCAGTACATCAAGAACGACGTCGTCACCATCGCGATGGGCATGGCGGCCTCGATGGGCCAGTTCCTGCTGACCGCGGGCGCCAAGGGCAAGCGCTTCTCGCTGCCGAACGCGAACATCCTGATGCACCAGCCGTCCGCCGGTCTCGGCGGTTCGGCCACCGACATCCGCATCCAGGCCGAGCAGCTGCTCCGCACCAAGAAGCGGATGTCCGAGCTGATCGCCTTCCACAGCGGCCAGTCCTTCGAGCAGATCACCGCGGACTCCGACCGCGACCGCTGGTTCACGCCGGAGGAGGCCCTCGAGTACGGCCTGATCGACGCGATCATGCACAGCGCCGCGGACGTCCCCGGCGGCGGCGGCACGGGCGCCTGAGCCTCGGCCCCGGCTCCCACGAGACCACAGCCACAACGCTCCGGAGGACTAGAACCCCCATGAACATCCCCAGCCTGTCCAGCGCCAAGGCACGCGTCGAGGACATGCGCGCCGAGGGCCGCTACATCGTCCCGCGCTTCGTCGAGCGCACCTCGCAGGGCATCCGCGAGTACGACCCGTACGCCAAGCTGTTCGAGGAGCGCATCATCTTCCTCGGTTCGCAGGTGGACGACGTCTCCGCGAACGACATCATGGCCCAGCTGCTCTGCCTGGAGTCCATGGACCCGGACCGCGAGATCCAGATGTACATCAACTCGCCCGGCGGCTCGTTCACGGCCCTGACGGCCATCTACGACACCATGCAGTACGTGAAGCCGGACATCACCACCGTCTGCATGGGCCAGGCTGCCTCCGCGGCGGCCGTGCTGCTCGCGGCCGGCACCCCCGGCAAGCGGATGGCGCTGCCGAACGCCCGTATCCTGATCCACCAGCCGTACACCGAGACCGGCCGCGGTCAGGTGTCCGACCTGGAGATCCAGGCCAAGGAGATCTTCCGGATGCGCGAGCAGCTGGAGGAGATGCTCTCCAAGCACTCGAACAAGAGCGTCGAGCAGGTCCGCGACGACATCGAGCGCGACAAGATCCTCACGGCCGAGGAGGCCGTCGAGTACGGTCTCGTCGACCTGGTCATCTCGACCCGCAAGGCCTCGCTGACCTCCTGAGGTCGGCACTGCACGGGGCGGGGCGCGCCCGCGGTGGCACGCCCCGCCCCGGCCCGCCGGCGTACTCCGGCGACGGCATCTGTTCGGTATCAATTCGCCCAGGGCGTAGGGCAGACCCGGCGAAGAGGACGGAATCAGGGGCGCGGCAGAGTACCGTCGGATAGCGAGACCGATCGCCGTCGGCGTTGACGGTCCACAGCACCAGGCCCCGGAACCCCCGCGGGGCCCCTGGCGAAGGGGAAGCACCTCGTGGCACGCATCGGAGACGGTGGCGACCTGCTCAAGTGCTCGTTCTGCGGCAAGTCGCAGAAGCAGGTGAAGAAGCTGATCGCCGGCCCAGGCGTGTACATCTGCGACGAGTGCATCGACCTGTGCAACGAGATCATCGAGGAGGAGCTCGCCGAGACCTCCGAGGTGCGCTTCGAGGAGCTTCCGAAGCCGCGCGAGATCTACGAGTTCCTGGACCAGTACGTGGTCGGCCAGGACCTCGCCAAGAAGGCGCTGTCGGTGGCCGTCTACAACCACTACAAGCGCGTGCAGGCGGGCGAGGCCGGCCGCAGCGGCGGCAACGGCCGTGAGGACGCCATCGAGCTGGCGAAGTCCAACATCCTGCTGCTCGGCCCCACCGGCTCCGGCAAGACGCTGCTGGCGCAGACCCTGGCCCGGATGCTGAACGTGCCGTTCGCCATCGCCGACGCCACCGCGCTGACCGAGGCCGGCTACGTCGGCGAGGACGTCGAGAACATCCTGCTCAAGCTGATCCAGGCGGCCGACTACGACGTCAAGAAGGCCGAGACCGGGATCATCTACATCGACGAGATCGACAAGGTCGCGCGCAAGAGCGAGAACCCGTCGATCACCCGCGACGTCTCGGGCGAGGGCGTGCAGCAGGCGCTGCTGAAGATCCTGGAGGGCACCACCGCCTCGGTGCCGCCGCAGGGCGGGCGCAAGCACCCGCACCAGGAGTTCATCCAGATCGACACCACCAACGTGCTGTTCATCGTGGGCGGCGCGTTCGCGGGCCTGGAGCGGATCATCGAGGGCCGTGCGGGTGCCAAGGGCATCGGCTTCGGCGCCAACATCCGCTCCAAGCGGGAGCTGGACGCCAGCGACCACTTCCGTCAGGTGATGCCGGAGGACCTGGTCAAGTTCGGCATGATCCCCGAGTTCATCGGCCGTCTGCCGGTGATCACCAGCGTGCACAACCTGGACCGCGAGGCGCTGCTGCAGATCCTCACCGAGCCGAAGAACGCGCTGGTCAAGCAGTACCGGAAGCTCTTCGAGCTGGACGGCGTGGAGCTGGAGTTCTCCCGGGACGCGCTGGAGGCCATCGCGGACCAGGCGATCCTGCGCGGCACCGGCGCGCGCGGCCTGCGCGCCATCATGGAGGAGGTGCTGATGTCCGTGATGTACGAGGTCCCCTCGCGCCAGGACGTCGCCCGCGTGGTGGTCACCGGGGACGTGGTCTCCAAGCACGCCATCCCGACCCTCGTCCCGCGCGACATGATCAAGCGGGAGCGGCGCGAGAAGAGCGCCTGACCCCGGACGCGCGAAGGGCCCCCGGTGACACCGGGGGCCCTTCGGCGTTCCGGGCGGGATCTCGCCCGCCGCGGGGCTGCTACTTCGGCACCTCGGCGACCGCGCGCAGGTCACGGGCGTCGGAGGCGAGCTTGTCGAGGTCCGGGGCCTTGCCGTCCTCGGGCGCCCGCATCAGCAGGATCAGGCTGCTGTTGTCGGCCCAGGCGCAGATGCCCAGGTCGGTGCCGTCCTGGGTGGCCTTGGCGCACTCCATGGTGCCGCCCTTGGGGCCGGCGTCGACCGAGTGCCGGTTGCTGACGGTCGGGCCGCCGGAGGAGAAGCCCTTGAACATGGCGTCCAGCTCCTGCTTGGGCAGCAGCACCTTGCCGTAGCCGCCGACCACGATGAGCTGCGGGTCCTGGGAGGAGTCGAGGTACACCGCGCTCACCCCGGTCGGGTTCCAGGCGCCGTCGCCCTTGCCGAACTCGGAGGTGATCTCCTCCTCCATCTTCCGGGCGATCTCGTTGTCGTCGTCCTTCGTGAGGGCCTGGAACTTGGCCGGCAGGACGATCTTCTGGGTGCCCGCGTTGGAGGTCACGTCGAGCACGAAGTACGCGACGGCGCCGCCGATCAGTGCCAGCACGCCGACGAAGACGCCGAGCAGGATCCACAGCGTCTTGCGGGACTTCTTCGGCGGCGGCACCGGGGCGTAGGCGCCGTACCCGCCCGGGCCGGCCTGCGGCGGCACCGCGCCGAAGCCCGGCTGGGGCGGGACGGGTGCGCCGCCGTAGGGCTGGCCGGCGGGCGGCGGTGCGCCGTAGGGGTTCTGCTCGGTCACGGTGGCCCTTTCTGGGGACGGACGGGGGCACCCGCCGCCCGGGGCCCGGACGGCGGGGAGTGTGACGCCTGGGCCGGGCTACTTGGCGACGACCATGGCGTCGCGGATCGCCCGGGTCTTCTCGGCGGCCTGGGCGGGGGTGAGGGCGGTGCCGCCCACCTTGATGAAGGACACGCGTGCGGTGGTGGACTTGTCGGCCCAGACGCAGACGGTGGTGGAGCTCTTGGGCGCACTGCCGCCGATCGAGACGCCGTAGGTGCCGCAGGAGAGCTTGGCCGCGGAGTCGTGGCCGTACTGGGCCGGGAAGTCCGTCATCGGGGTGGTCCAGGTGGCACCGCCGTTGGTGTCCTTCTTGGAGTCCTCGATGATCCCGTTCGGGTCCTTGATCTTCCCGTAGATCCCGATGACGCTGATCCCGCCGTCGGTGGCCTCGGCGCCCTTGGTGTAGCTGGCGATCATGACGTGCAGGTCGGTGCCGATCTTCTCGGACTGCTCGGCCTTGGCCGGGTCGGCGGCCTGCTCCTTGGCGGACTTCTGGGTGTAGCCGTCCGGCAGCGTCTGCGGCGCGGTGATCTTGTAGTCGCCGCCGCCGGAGCCGCCGATCAGCTTGTAGACGCCGAAGCCGCCGCCGCCCAGCACCAGCGCGGCGATGACCAGGCCGACCACCAGGCCGCCCTTGCCCTTCTTCGGCGGCGGTGCGACCGGGTAGCCGGGCTGGCCGTACGGCGCCTGCTGCGGCGCGCCGTAGGGCGGCTGGGCCCCGTAGGGCGGCTGGGGTGCGCCGTACTGCGGCTGGGGCGCACCGTACTGCGGCGCCGGGGCGCCCTGCTGCGGGTACCCGTACTGCGGCTGCGGCGCGCCGTAGGGCGGCTGCGGCTGCGGTGCCCCGTACGGCGCCCCGTAGGGCTGCTGCGGCTGACCGTGCGGATACTGCTGACCCTGGCCGTACATCTGCGTCTGCGCTCCCCCGCCGCCCCCGCGGCCTGTCTTCTGTCGTGGTCTGGAGTCGTCCGTGTCCGTACGAAGGACCGGACGAGTGTGCGGGCACGGTACCGTACCCGGCCGACGGCCGTCCGGGGCGGACGCGCGGAGTCCGCGGACCGAAAGCGGTTCGTAACCCGCGTCCGCGGTTACGTAAACTGTGCGTCGTGACCGACACCACGAACCAGCGCCCCGTGAGCACACACGCCGGGGACGACGCAGCCACCCTCCCGACGACCTACGCTCCGGCGGACGTAGAGGGCGAGCTGTACGAGCGCTGGGTAGAGCGCGGTTACTTCACGGCCGACGCACAGAGCGAGAAGCCGTCGTACACCATCGTCATCCCGCCGCCGAACGTCACCGGTGCCCTGCACCTGGGCCACGCGTTCCAGCACACGCTGATGGACGCGCTCACCCGCCGCAAGCGCATGCAGGGCTTCGAGACCCTCTGGCTGCCCGGCATGGACCACGCCGGCATCGCCACCCAGAACAAGGTCGAGCAGCAGCTCGCCGAGTCCGGCCTCTCCCGCCACGACCTGGGCCGCGAGGCCTTCGTCGAGAAGGTCTGGGAGTGGAAGGAGAACTACGGCGGCCGGATCCTCGGCCAGATGCGCCGCCTCGGCGACGGCGTCGACTGGTCGCGCGAGCGCTTCACCATGGACGAGGGCCTCTCCCAGGCCGTCCAGACCATCTTCAAGCGGCTCTTCGACGACGGCCTGATCTACCGCGCCGAGCGCATCATCAACTGGTGCCCGCGCTGCCTCACCGCGTTGTCCGACATCGAGGTGGAGCACGAGGAGGTCCCCGGCGAGCTGGTCTCGATCCGCTACGGCGACGGCGAGGACTCGATCATCGTCGCCACCACCCGCGCCGAGACGATGCTGGGCGACACCGCGGTCGCCGTCCACCCCGACGACGAGCGGTACAAGCACCTGGTCGGCCGCACCATCAAGCTGCCGCTGACCGACCGTGAGATCCCGGTCGTCGCCGACGAGCACGTCGACCCGGAGTTCGGCACCGGCGCCGTCAAGGTGACCCCGGCGCACGACCCCAACGACTTCGCCATCGGCCAGCGCCACAGCCTGCCGAACCTCAACGTGATGGACGAGCGCGGTGTGATCACCGTGCACGGCCCGTTCCTCGGCCTGGACCGGATGGAGGCCCGCTCGGCCGTCGTCGGCGCACTGCGCGAGCAGGGCCGGATCGTCGCCGAGAAGCGCCCGTACATGCACGCCGTCGGCCACTGCTCGCGCTGCCACACCGTGGTCGAGCCGCGGCTGTCGCTGCAGTGGTGGGTCAAGGTCGCCCCGCTGGCCCAGGCGGCCGGCGACGCCGTCCGCGACGGCAAGGTGGAGATCCACCCGAAGGAGCTGGAGCGCCGCTACTTCGACTGGGTCGACAACATGTACGACTGGTGCATCTCGCGCCAGCTCTGGTGGGGCCACCGGATCCCGGTCTGGTACGGCCCCGAGGGCGAGGTCGTCTGCGTCGGACCGGACGAGCAGCCGCCGGCCGGCGAGGGCTGGCACCAGGACCCGGACGTCCTGGACACCTGGTTCTCCTCCGGCCTCTGGCCCTTCTCCACCCTCGGCTGGCCGGAGAAGACCCCGGACCTGGAGAAGTTCTACTCGACCGACGTCCTGGTCACCGGCCACGACATCATCTTCTTCTGGGTCGCCCGGATGATGATGTTCGGCCTGTACGCGATGGACGGCCAGGCGCCGTTCAAGACCGTCGCCCTGACCGGCCTGGTCCGCGACGAGTTCGGCAAGAAGATGTCGAAGTCCTCCGGCACCGCCGTGGACCCGCTGGACTGGATGGACGCCTACGGCGCCGACGCCGTCCGCTTCACCCTGGCCCGCGGCGCCAACCCGGGCGCCGACGTGCCGATCGGCGAGGACTGGGTCAAGGGCTCGCGCAACTTCTGCAACAAGATCTGGAACGCGACCCGCTTCGCGCTGATGAACGGCGCCACCGTCGAGGGCCCGCTGCCCGCGCCGGAGAGCCTGACCGCCGCCGACCGCTGGATCCTGTCCCGGCTGAACAGCACCGTGGCCGAGGTCGACGCGCTCTACGAGGACTACGAGTTCGCCAAGGTCTCCGACGCGCTGTTCCACTTCGCGTGGGACGAGGTCTTCGACTGGTACGTCGAGCTCTCCAAGACCACCCTGGCCAAGGGCGGCGAGCAGGCCGACGCGGCGCGCCGGGTCCTCGGCGAGGTGCTGGACGTGACGCTGCGCCTGCTGCACCCGGTGGTCCCGTTCGTCACCGACGCGCTGTGGACGGCGCTGACCGGCGGCGAGTCGCTGGTCGTCGCCGAGTGGCCGAAGGACGCGGGCTTCCGGGACTCCGGCGCCGAGGCGGAGATCGCGCTGCTGCAGCAGGTGGTCACCGAGGTCCGCCGGTTCCGCAACGACCAGGGCCTGCGCGACACCCAGAAGGTCCCGGCCCGGCTGGAGCTGGACGGCACCCGGCTGGCGGCGCACGAGGCGGCGATCCGTTCGCTGCTGCGCCTGACCGTGCCCGAGGAGGGCTTCACCGCCACCGCCTCGCTCCCGGTCGCCGGCGCCACGGTGGCGCTGGACCTCTCCGGCACCATCGACGTCGCGGCCGAGCGCAAGCGCCTGGCGAAGGACCTCGCGGCGGCCGAGAAGGAGAAGACCCAGACCACCGCCAAGCTCGGCAACGAGGCGTTCCTCGCCAAGGCGCCGGACGACGTGGTCGCCAAGATCCGCGCACGTCAGCAGGCCGCCGAGGCCGACATCGCCCGGATCACCGCCCAGCTCGCGGCGCTGCCGCAGGCCTGACGCACCGGCTCCCCGAGGGGCCGCATCCCGCCGACGCGGGGTGCGGCCCCTCGGCCTTTCCGCGTTACCCCGCTTTCCCGCGTCCAAGCCTTTCCTGCTCCCAATAGCGCAATGGCGTTGCTCCCTTCCGGCGAATATTCATCCTGGACCGGGTGACGTCTTATTCCGCCCGAATTCATTCCGGTCTTGCCCGCGCGGGTTCGCCGAAGTTTGCAGGTCGGATGTGTACGGTGTGCAGGACGTTCTGCTGAGCCGACGGGTGACGGGAGGGTTAGGCGTGGTGGTGACGGTGGAGTTGGCCGACGAACTTCCCGCTGAAGCGGTCGATGAGGCCAAAGCCAGGGCGGCGACCCTGCTGCTCGCGTTCCGGCACGGAAACCAGCTGGCGTTCGACGACGCGCTGGACCGGATCCTCGAGGAGCACGCGCACCGCGAGGTGACCACCCTGCTCGCCTGGATCGCCGCCGAGGCCGTCCGCAAGGCGTACGCGCCGGCGGTGGGCGACCGGGTGCTGCGGGCGATGGCCCGGCGGGCCCCCGCCGACACCGCCGCGGTCGACGTGGACGAGGAGACGGCGGACGCGGCCCGGCTGATCGAGGCGGTCGCGGCCGGCCGGGTCGCCGAGGTGCGCGGCCTGGTGGCGGCCACCGCCGACACCACCTTCCTGCTCGGCGGCCTGCTCCAGGGCGTCGCCATGATGCTGCCGTTCCTGCCGGACGGCGAGGTGGCCGAGATCACCGCCGAGCTTCGCCGCCGGCACTCCGGCGCGGGCCCCGAGATCCCCGAGGCCCGCGCCGGAGGCTGAACCCGCCGGGAACTACGGCATCGCGTGCAGGTGTGAGCCGACGGTGCCCGCGATCCCGCCGCCCGCCCTGGCGTCCCAGTTGGTCGACCAGGTCATCGCCCCGCCGATGCCGGGCCACCTGGTGTCGGGCCTGAAGCCGCCGCAGTTGGTCCCGGCGGCGAGGCAGTCCAGCGCGTTGTTCACCACGCCCGGGCTGACGTACCCGCCGCCCGCCGCACTGGTGGAGGCCGGCACCCCGAGCCCGACCTGGTCGGGCCGGAGCCCGCCCTTGAGCTGGATGCAGGCCAGCGCGGTGAGGAAGTCGACGGCGCCCTGGGCGTGGACCTGGCCGTCGCAGCCGAGCATCGTGCCGGAGTTGTAGTACTGCATGTTGACGATGGTGAGGACGTCCTTCACGTTCAGCGCCAGCTTGAAGTACTCCATGCCGGTCGACTGCATGTCGATGGTCTGCGGCGCCATGGTGAGCACGAAGCCCTGGCCGGCCTTGGCCGCCAGGCTGTGCAGGGCCTGGCCCAGGTAGGTGGCGTTGACGCCGTTCTCCAGGTCGATGTCGACCCCGTCGAAGCCGTAGCTCCGCATCAGCGACCAGGCGGTGTCGGCGAAGGCGGTCGCCGAGGCGGAGCTGTTCACCGAGACGGTGCCGTTCTGCCCGCCGACCGAGAGGATCACCTTCTTGCCGGCCGCCCGCTTCGCCGCGATGTCGGCCTTGAACTGCGCCTCGGTGTAGCCGCCGAGCCGGGCGGAGAGGGTCGGGTCCAGCGTGAAGCCGAGGCCGCCGGGCGTGGTGGTGGCGTCCGCGAAGGCGACCGCGATGACGTCGTACGCGGCCGGCACGTCGCTGATCCGCTGGACGGTGGCGCCGTTGTCGAAGTTCTGCCAGTAGCCGGTGAGCAGGTGCCTGGGCAGCCCGGGCCGGTCGGTCGGGGTGTCCGTGGGCGTCGGCGTGCCGGTGCCGGTCGGGGTCGGGCTGCCGGTTCCGGTCGGGGTGGGGGTGGTGGCGGTCGGCGAGGGCTTGGGATCGCCCGGGCCGATCAGTGAGACGTCGTCGGCCAGGAAGGCCGGCTGCCCGTACCAGCCGTGCAGGTACACGGTGATGCTGGTGGTGCTCGCCCCGGTGGTGAAGGTGGTGGCGAGCTTCGCGTACCCGGCCGAGGTGGTCCAGGTGCCGGGGTCGGTCCCGCCGGTGCCGCGGGCGCCGAGGTAGACGTACGAGCCCTGTACCCAGCCGCTCAGCGTGTACGTCGAGGAGGGCTTCACGGTGACGGTCTGGACGCATTCGCCGGTGTCGCCGGCGCCCGGGGTGGAGCGCAGCGCGAACGAGCCGGAGTGGACGGCGGTGCTCTCGGGCGCGGCGGCGGAGCAGGTCCAGCCGGTGAGGTGGTTGCCGTACTCGAAGCCGCCGTTGGTGATCAGGTCGACGTCGGCGGCCCGGGCGCCGGTGCCGTTGGCGAGGACCAGTCCGCTGAGGCCGATCGCGATCGCGCTCGCCCCGGCGAGCAGGCTGTGGACGGCGCGCGGGCGCGCGTGTCGGGCAGGTGGCATGACTCCATCTCCTGTGGGGGGAGGCCGGCGGCCCTCGTGGGGGAGGGGCGTCCGGGTGTCGATGGTGCGCGTGCGGGAGCTACCGACAACTCAAGTCCCTGTCGGGGAAGGAGACTTGCCTCACAAGGTGGAGTAGACCAATCCGGCTGTCAAGAGGACGGGGGTCAGGCGGCCGCCGGGACGGGCTGCTCGGCCAGCCGCGCGGTGAGCCGGGCGATCCGGGCCGAGGCCAGGCCGTCGCCGTACGGGCTCGGGGTGGCCGCCAGCCGGGCGAGCCGCTCGGGTGAGTCGGCCAGCCAGGCGCGGGCCAGCGTGCCCAGCTCCCCGCCGGGCTGCACCAGGGCGGCGAAGCCGGCGTCCACCGCCTCCGGGCGCTCGGTGGAGCGGCGGACGACCAGCAGCGGGCGGCCGAGCACCGTGCACTCCTCCTGCACCCCGCCGGAGTCGGAGACGAGCAGGGCGGCGTGCCGGGCCAGGCCCAGGAACTCGGCGTAGCCGACCGGTCCGGTGACGGCGATCCGCGCCAGCAGCCCGTCCAGGCCGAACCGTTCGACGGCGGCCCGGGTGCGGGGGTGCATCGGGAACAGCACCGGGGTGCCGGCCCGGGCGATCCGGTCGAGCCCGGCGAGGACGGCGCCGAGCGCCTCGGCGGTGTCGGTGTTCTCCGGGCGGTGCACGGTGGCCAGCACGTAGCCGTCCGGCGTGACGCCGTGCCGGGCCAGCAGGACCGCGCGCTCCGGCGCGCTCGGCAGCTGACGGCGGACCACCTCGACCACGGTGTTGCCGGTGACGCTGATCCGCTGCTCGTCCAGCGACTCGGCCCGGAGGTTGGCCGCGTTGTCCTCGGTGGCGGCGCAGAGCAGGTCGGAGACGTGGTCGACCATCACCCGGTTGTGCTCCTCGGGCATCGCCCGGTCGAAGCTGCGCAGCCCGGCCTCGACGTGCACCAGCGGGATCTCCCGGGCGTTGGCGGCGAGTGCGCCCGCCAGGGTGGCGTTGGTGTCGCCCTGGACGACCACGGCGACGGGCCGGTCCTCGGCGAACGCGGCGTCCAACTGGCCGAGGGACTGGGCGATCTGGCCGGCCCGCGGGCGGCCGCCGACCCCGGTGAGCAGCTCCGGGCGGGGCAGCCCGAGGTCGCGCAGGAAGCGGCCGGACATCGCCTCGTCCCAGTGCTGGCCGGTGTGCACCAGCCGGGCGGCGTCGCCGAGTTCGTGGATCAGCGGGGCGAGCTTGACCAGCTCGGGGCGGGTGCCGAGGACGACGGCGACGCCGCCGGGGGGAAGGCAGATGCTCATCGGGAGTGCTCCGGGGAAGTCACGGGGGAGGGGCTCGGGGGTGGGGGGGCTCAGGACTCGAGCGCGGTGGGGGCGCCGACGGCGACCCGCTCGGCGTTGCGGCGGGTCTTGGCCCAGCCGTTGCGGCCGAGCAGCAGCCGGACGGCGGCCCGGACGGCGACCACGAACAGGTGGTACGCGTAGAGCCAGACCAGGACGCCCCAGAGCAGCCCGGTGAGCCGGCCGCGGCCGGGGTGGACGAGCCGGCGGTAGGCGAGGCCCCAGGACACCATCGGCAGGGCGGCGAGCGCGAAGGCCAGCAGCATCCACGGCCCGAACCTGAGCTGGAATCCGGCGGTCTCCGCGGGGAAGAGCACCAGGCCGGCCGCCGTGATGGCGAGCGAGAGCGGGGTCAGCAGGACCAGCAGCACGCAGACCACGGGCTGCAGGAAGGTGTACAGCACCTCGGCCTTGCCGGCCGGGGTGTAGTGCGGAGAGCGCAGCACGCGGCCGGTGTAGCGCAGGCACTGCATGTTGCCCTGGGCCCAGCGGGTGCGCTGGGTGAGGAAGCGGCGCAGCGAGACCAGCCCTTCCTGGGACACCTGCGCCTCGGTGACGTGGGTGATCCGCCAGCCGGCCAGGCGCAGGTCGAGCCCGGACTCGTAGTCCTCCAGCAGGGCGCGCTCGGGCCAGGGCCGGCCGGCCCGGCCCTCCTCGGCGGTGAGCGAGTCGAGGGCGGTGAGCCGCACGAACTGGCCGTTGCCGCCGAGGCCGACGCTGCCGGTGCGCCGGCGCAGCAGCTGCATGCCGGCGTTGTTGGCCTGGAACTCGACGTCCTGCATCCGGACCAGGGCGCGGGCGAGCGCGTTGGCGGTGCGGCCGCGGCCGGGCAGCGGGAGTTCGTCGTCGGCGTTGCGCATCCGGACGCCGATCTGGACGGCGCCGGTGTCGTCCCGGCCGAGCGCCTCGTCGCCGCAGACCCGGGCGAGGGTGCCGGGGTCGAGCTCGCCGTCGGCGTCGACCACGCCGATCACCACGCGGGAACGGTCGGTGTCCCCGGGGAGCCCGGCGGAGATCTCCCGGTGGGCGGCGTTGAGGGCGGCGCCCTTGCCGATCCGGGCGTGGGGGCGGCGGCGCTGGACGAGGTGGATCCGGTCGTCCCGGGCGGCTGCGGCGAGGACGAGGTCGCGGGTGGCGTCCTCGCTGTCGTCGTCGATCACCCAGAGGTGGGCCTCGGGGGCGGCGGTCCGCAGGCCGGCCAGGGTCCGGGTGACCACGGCCTCCTCGTCGCGGCAGGGGATCACCAGGTGCCACTCGAAGGCGGCGGGGTCGCCGGGTGCGGCGGGCCGGTTGTGCCGGAAGGCGTGCCGGGAGCCGGCCCAGTACACCAGGAAGCGCCCGAAGACGAGGGCCATGTAGCCGACGAGCGCGAGCGAGACGAGCCCGGCTAAGCGGACGAAGCCGTCCTGGCGGAGCGCGATCCAGTCGTGCAGGGCGTCGGGCATGGCGTCGTTCTCCTCGTGATCGAAGGCTCGGCGGCTCCTGGCGGCGCGAATCGATGCTTCACTGCCGTTCAAACTCGCTAAATCGATAGTAAAGCGGGCAAACTGGAAAGTCAGGGCAAAGTGGTGGTTCTCACCCCGTGAGGACTGCCCGGCGGCGCTCCGTAGACTGTGGTCGTGAGCGACAAGGCCGACCCGAACCCGTACACCCTCCGCCCCGCCGACGGCGCCCCGGGTGACCCCCTGCGCGACGTCGAGCTGGAGCTCGCCAAGCGCTGGCCGGAGAACAAGCTGGAGCCCTCGCTCGACCGGATCGAGGCGCTGATGGACATCCTGGGCCAGCCCCAGCGGTCCTTCCCCTCCATCCACATCACCGGCACCAACGGCAAGACCTCCACCGCCCGGATGATCGAGCAGCTGCTCAACACCTTCGAGCTGCGCACCGGCCGCTACACCAGCCCGCACGTGGAGAGCGTCACCGAGCGGATCAGCCTGGACGGCGCCCCGATCAGCCCCGAGCGGTTCGTCGAGGTCTACCGCGACATCGAGCCCTACGTGCAGATGGTCGACGCCCAGCAGCCGGTCGCGATGTCCTTCTTCGAGGTGCTGACCGGCATGGCGTACGCCGCCTTCGCCGACGCCCCGGTCGACGTCGGCGTGATCGAGGTCGGCATGGGCGGCTCCTGGGACGCCACCAACGTCATCGACGCCGCCGTCTCCGTGATCACCCCGATCTCACTCGACCACACCGACAAGCTCGGCGAGACCACCGGCGAGATCGCGGTCGAGAAGTCCGGGATCATCAAGTCCGGCGCGGTCGCCGTGGTCGCCCAGCAGCAGCTGGACGCCGCCCAGAGCATCCTCAAGCGCGCCGTCGAGGTGGACGCCACCGTCGCCCGCGAGGGCATGGAGTTCGGCGTGATCCACCGTGAGATCGCCATCGGCGGCCAGCTGGTGACGCTGCGTGGCCTCGGCGGCGAGGACTACGAGGACGTCTTCATCCCGCTGCACGGCGCCCACCAGGCCCAGAACGCCGCCCTGGCGCTGGCCGCGGTCGAGGCCTTCTTCGGCGTCGGCGGCGCCCGCGGCGGACAGCTGGACGCGGACAAGGTCCGCCAGGCCTTCGCCGGCGTCGCCTCGCCGGGCCGCCTGGAGGTCGTCCGCCGCAGCCCCACCATCGTCCTGGACGCCGCCCACAACCCCAACGGCGCCCACGCCACCGTCGCCGCGATCGGCGAGTCCTTCGGCTTCACCCGGCTCGTCGGCGTGATCGGCACCAGCGGCGACAAGGACGTGGCCGGCCTGCTGGAGGCCTTCGAGCCGATCCTGGCCGAGGTCGTCATCACCCAGAACTCCACGCACCGCGCGATGGACGCGGACGCGCTGGCCGCCCTGGCCGTCGAGGTCTTCGGCGAGGACCGCGTCCAGGTCGAGCCCCGGCTCGACGACGCCATCGCCGCCGCCGTCACCCTCGCCGAGGAGGAGGGCGACCTCGGCGGCGCCGGGGTGCTGGTCACCGGTTCGGTCATCACGGTGGGCGAGGCCCGCCTGCTCCTCGGGAGGAAGTGACGATGAGGACGCTCTGCTCCTCGACGCTGATCGGCGAGGCGCTGCTGGCGATGTTCGCCGGGCTGGTCGCCATGCAGCTCTCCGACGTCTCCACCGCCACCGTCTGGACGGTCACCGGCATCGCCATGGCGCTCTGCATCCTGCTCTGCGGCATGATCACCAGGCCCGGCGCGGTGGCGATCGGCTGGGCGCTGCAGATCGGACTGATCGCCAGCGGCTTCGTGCTGCCGACGATGTTCGTCCTCGGCGTGGTCTTCGCCGGCCTCTGGTGGTGCTCGGTCCACTACGGCCGCAAGATCGACGAGTTCAAGGCCGCCCGAGCCGCCGCGGCAGCGGCGTAGACCGGGCGCAGAGGGCCCTGCTCACGCAAGGTAACCTCTGCGGTAGTCGCACTCCGCACGCCGAGGAGGAGTGCCTGCCGAACCGATCCCCAGGAGACGCACCGTGTCCCAGCGCACTCTCGTCCTGCTCAAGCCCGACGCCGTCAAGCGCGGCCTGGCCGGCGAGATCATCAGCCGCATCGAGCGCAAGGCCGGCTGGCAGCTCACCGCCGTCGAGCTGCGCACCTTCGACCGGGCGACGCTGGAGCAGCACTACGCGGAGCACGTGGGCCGTCCGTTCTACGAGCCGCTGCTGGAGTTCATGACCTCCGGCCCGTCGATCGCGCTGATCGTCGAGGGCGAGGAGGTCATCCGCGGCATCCGCATGCTGGCCGGGGCCACCAACCCGCTGGAGGCCGGCGCCGGCACCATCCGCGGCGACTACGCGACCATCACCCGCGAGAACCTGATCCACGCCTCCGACTCCCCCGAGTCCGCCGAGCGCGAGATCAAGATCTTCTTCCCCGCCCACGCCTGATCCTGCAGGCTCCGGGACCCTTCGGGTGCCCCGGTCGGGACCATTGGCCCGGCCGGGGCATTCTTATCGTGAAATAGGGAACTGAGGGTGCCGACACGGCGTCCCAATGCCCGGAGAAGCGATCACGCTCCGGACAATGGACGGTATGCCCCACCTCGACGTCCGTCCTGGCAGGCGTGACTACGATGGACGCGACTCAAGGGCCCGGTACGGCTGGTCAGCTGGCCTTTGCCCAAGCCGTGGGCGCACGCTTTTCGTCCACCCCCGCAATGACTCCGAGCCCGGGAAGGCACCTACACCCCATGGCAACCAACCTGTCGTTCATCGGCCGCGACCTGGCGATCGACCTCGGAACCGCCAACACGCTGGTGTACGTCAGGGGCAAGGGGATCGTGCTCAACGAGCCGTCCGTGGTCGCGGTCAACACCAACACCGGCGGCATCCTGGCGGTCGGCGCCGAGGCCAAGAAGATGATCGGCCGCACCCCGGGCAACATCGTCGCCATCCGCCCGCTCAAGGACGGCGTGATCGCCGACTTCGAGATCACCGAGCGGATGCTCCGCTACTTCATCCTCAAGATCCACCGCCGCCGCTACCTGGCCCGGCCCCGCGTCGTCGTCTGCGTGCCCTCCGGCATCACCGGCGTCGAGCGCCGCGCCGTCATCGAGGCCTCCTCGCAGGCCGGCGCGCGCCAGGTCCACATCATCGAGGAACCGATGGCCGCCGCCATCGGCGCCGGCCTGCCCGTCCACGAGGCCACCGGCAACATGGTCGTCGACATCGGCGGCGGCACCACCGAGGTCGCCGTCATCTCGCTCGGCGGCATCGTCACCGCCCAGTCCATCCGGGTCGCCGGCGACGAACTGGACAACGCCATCGTCCAGCACATCAAGAAGGAGTACTCGCTCCTCCTGGGCGAGCGCAGCGCCGAGCAGATCAAGATGAGCATCGGCTCCGCCTTCGCCCTGGACGGCGAGAAGGACGAGCACGCCGAGATCCGCGGCCGCGACCTCGTCAGCGGCCTGCCCAAGACCGTCGTCATCTCCGCCGCCGAGGTCCGCGAGGCCATCGACGAGCCGGTCAACTCCATCATCGACGCGGTCAAGACCACCCTCGACCAGTGCCCGCCCGAGCTGGCCGGCGACGTCATGGACCGCGGCATCGTGCTCACCGGCGGCGGCGCCCTGCTCCGCGGCCTCGACGAGCGACTGCGCCGCGAGACCGGCATGCCGATCCACATCGCCGAGAACCCGCTCGACTCCGTCGCACTCGGCTCCGGCAAGTGCGTCGAGGAGTTCGAGGCGCTCCAGCAGGTACTCGACGCCCAGCCGCGCCGTTAGCACAACCGACAGACCGGACAGTCAAACTGAAACGGCCCCCGCCCGGGCCCCACGGCCCGGGCGGGCGGCCAGGTACGAAGGGGCAGTACCAGCACCGTGAGGGACACACGAGAGAGCCGGCTGCTGCTCATCCTGCTGGTGGCCGTCGCCTTCGCGCTGATCACCGTGGACATCAAGGGCGGTGAGACCTCCCCGCTCGGCGGCGCCCGACGGGCCGCGGCCGGCGTCCTCGGCCCGGTCGAGCGCGGCGCCGCCACCGCGGTCGACCCCGTCGCCGACACCGTCCGCGCCTTCCGCGACGCCGCCACCCACAGCGGCCGCACCGACCAGCTCGCCCGCGAGAACACCGAGCTGCGCCAGAAACTCGCCTCCACCGACGCGGCCGGCGCCCGCACCAAGCAGCTCGACGACCTGCTGCGCACCGCCGGCGCCGGCGGCTACACCGTCAAGGCCGCCCAGGTCATCGCGATCGGCCCGGCCCAGGGCTTCTCCTGGACCATCACCATCGACGCCGGCAGCGACGACGGCCTGACCCGCGACATGACGGTCATCAACGGCCAGGGCCTGGTCGGCCGGATCACCACCGTCGCCCCCACCACCGCCACCGTGCTGCTCGCCTCCGACCCCGGCTTCACCGCCGGCGCCCGGCTGGAGGGCAGCGGCGAGATCGGCTTCGCCGCCGGCGGCGGCACCAGCGCCATGAAGGTCTCCCTGCTCAACGGCAAGGCCCAGGTCAAGGACGGCGACCGGCTGGTCACCTTCGGCTCGCAGAGCGGCCGCCCGTTCGTGCCCGGCGTCCCGGTCGGCAAGGTCGTCCAGGTCGAGGCCAACCCCGGCCAGCTCACCAAGACCATCCTGGTCGAACCCTTCGTCCAGTTCACCCGGCTCGACCTCGTCGGGGTGGTGGTCGTGCCGCCGCGCACCGACCCGCGCGACGCCGTCCTGCCGCCCGCGCCCGCCGCCCAGGGCCAGGCCCCCGCAGCGCCCGCCGCCCCCGCGGCACCGGCCGCCGCCGTACCGCCCGCCAAGCCCTCCGGGGGGAACTGAGCCATGCGCCTCGCCCGCGTCCCCGTCGCCGCCATCCTCGTCCTGCTCGGCCTGATCCTCCAGGTCAGCGTCTTCGGACGGCTCCAACTCCCGGGTGCCACCCCGGACATACTGCTGCTCGTGGTGGTCGGCCTGGCCATGGTGTACGGACCGACCGGCGGCTGCCTGGTCGGCTTCGGCGCCGGCCTGCTGGCCGACCTCGCACCGCCCTCCGACCACGCGATCGGCCGCTACGCCCTGGTGCTCTGCCTGATGGGCTACGCCGCCGGCCTGCTCCGCCCGGACCACGGCCGGCAGCGCTCGGTCTCCGGCGCGCTGCTCGTGGTGGCGGTCGCGGCCGTCGCCTCCACCCTGCTGTACGCGATGGTCGGCGCCCTGGTCGGCGACACCGCCGCCCGCCACGTCGGCCTCGACAGCCTGGTGCTCACCGCCCTGCTGTACGACCTGCTGCTGGCACCGTTCGTGGTGCCCGTCGTGATGCTGATCGGCCGCCGCTTCGGGAAGGACCCGGTGGCGGCCGCCACCGGGGACGACGAGGGCGGCCCCGGCCTCGGCACGCTCGCCCGCTACCGCACCACCCGCGAGGCGTCGTCCGGCCCGACCTACAAGAAGCGGCGCCCGTTCGCCAAGCGGCCCTAGCCGCGCTGCCGGCCCCGGCCGCCCTGCCGGCCCCGGCCCGTTGATGCCCGTGATTCCCGGAAACCCGCACCCTGGAGCGCACGAGACGTGAGCAACATCCCCGAGACCGGCCGTACCCGGCGGGTGACGATCCGTCTGGTGGTGCTGCAGATCCTGGTGCTGTCGCTGCTCGCCACCCTCGGCGGGCGGCTCTGGTACCTGCAGATCCGCAACGCCAAGGAGTACACCGCCAAGGCGACCGGCAACCACGTCCGCGAGGTGGTCGAACCCGCCGTGCGCGGCGAGATCCTGGACGCCTCCGGCCGGATCCTGGCCGGCAACGAGACGAAGCTGGTCGTCTCGGTCAGCCGCACCTCGCTGCTCCAGCAGAAGGACGGCGGCAAGGCGGTGCTCGGCCGGCTCGCCGAGGTGCTCGGCATGCCGGCCAAGGACGTCCAGGAGAAGGTCCGGCTCTGCGACGCCAAGACTCAGCAGCCCTGCTGGAACGGCTCGCCCTACCAGCCGATCCCGGTCACCAAGGAGGCGACCACCCAGCAGGCGATGCAGATGATGGAGCGCCGCGAGGACTTCCCCGGGGTGACCGCGCAGCCCACCGCCGTGCGCCACTACACCGGCGCCGAGGGCGCCAACCTGGCCCAGGTGCTCGGCTACCTCTCGCCGGTGACGGACGAGGAGGTCTCCAAGACCGCCGACAAGAGCGGCCTGGACCGCTACCTGCCGGCCGACCAGATCGGCCGGGCCGGCCTGGAGTCGGTGTACGACCGCGACCTGCGCGGCACCGCCGGCATCACCAAGCTGGAGGTCGACAACCTCGGCCGGGTGATCGGCACCGCCGGCGCGGTCGCGCCGCAGACCGGCGACAACCTGGTGACCAGCATCGACGCCCGGGTGCAGAAGGTCGTCGAGGACAACCTGGCGCAGGCGATGAACGACGCCCGCAAGACCTTCGACAAGGTGACCAACCGCAACTACGAGGCCGACTCCGGCGCCGCCGTCGTGATGGACGTGCACACCGGGCGGATCGTCGCGATGGCCAGCGCCCCGACCTACGACCCCAACCTGTGGCAGGGCGGCATCTCCGGCAAGGACTACCAGGCGCTGACCAGCAAGGACTCCAACTTCCCGCTGCTGAACCGGGCCATACAGGGTCAGTCCGCCCCCGGCTCGACCTTCAAGGTCATCTCCACCACCGCCGCCGTGCAGGCCGGCTACTCGCTGGACGGGCGCTACCCGTGCCCGAAGAGCATGACCATCGGCGGCCGCGAGTTCAAGAACTTCGAGAGCGAGAGCTTCGGCGACATCTCGCTGGAGAAGGCGCTGGAGATCTCCTGCGACACCGTCTTCTACGGCCTGGCGTACGACCAGTGGATGAAGGACGGCGGCATCAAGCCGAAGAAGGACCCGGGCGACTGGTTCTTCAAGACCGCCCACCAGTTCGGCCTCGGCGCCAAGACCGGCATCGACCTGCCGAGCGAGGTCACCGGCCGGGTGCCGGACCGGCAGTGGAAGCAGTCCTTCTTCGACAACAACAAGGACGCCTGGTGCAAGCAGGCGGAGAAGGGCGGCACCAGCTTCTCCGACCAGATCGCCCGGGAGAACTGCGTCGACGGCTACCAGATGCGCGCCGGTGACGCCGTCAACTTCGCGATCGGCCAGGGCGACACGCTCGTCACCCCGATCCAGATGGCCCGGATCTACTCCGCGCTCAGCAACGGCGGCACCTTCTACCGGCCGACCATCGCCAAGGCGGTGATAAGCCCGAGCGGGGATCTCGTCCGCGAGATCGCCCCGCACGAGGACGCCAAGTTCCCCGGCGACCAGAAGCTGCTCAGCTACATCGACCAGGCCACCGCGGGCGTCATCACCAGCGGTACGGCGGCCTGGAAGTTCGCCGGGGCCGGCTGGCCGCAGGGCAAGATCGAGCTGCACGCCAAGACCGGTACCGCCGAGGTCGAGGGCAAGCAGACCACCTCGTGGCTGACCACGTACAGCAGGGACTACGCGGTCGTGATGACGATAAGCCAGGGCGGCACCGGCTCCGGCGGTTCGGGTGACGCCGTCCGCCGCATCTACCAGGCGCTGTACGGCGTGGTGGACGACAAGGGCACCGTCGACGGCGGCAAGGCGCTGCTGCCCAAGCCGCAGACCGAGCTGCCGAAGTTCAACCCGGACGGCACCGCCATCATCAAGCCGGCCGCGTACACCACCGAGCCGGGCGACCCGGGCGTGACCGGCGGCTCGCCGCGGGTCTTCCTGGACCCGGCGCAGCCGTCCGGCCCGGTGGCCCTGCTCACCGCGGCGGACGCCGCGCTCGAGCCCACCCGCGGCACCGGAAGGGGCCGGGCATGAGCCGGCGACGGGGACACCCCCGGCCGGAGGCCCGGGGAGAACGGATCACCGGCAGGCGCGTGCGGGCGCACGCCCCTGCCGGGCGGAACGGGGCAGGCGCATGAGTTCCTACGGTTCGTACCGGCAGCTGCGGCTCGCCCCGCAGCGCGCCGGGATGGCGAAGAAGTCCCTCGCCAAGGACTCCCCGCTCTGGCGGATCGACTGGATACTGCTGCTCGCCGCGGTGGTCCTCTCGCTCGGCAGCTCGCTGCTGGTCTGGTCGGCCACCCGCGGCCGGGACTCGCTCACCCACGGCGACCCGCAGTACTTCCTGTTCCGGCACCTCACGAACGTGGTGATCGGAATGGTGCTCTGCGCGGTGGTGATAGGGATAGGGAGCCGCCGCTTCCGCACGGTGGTGCCGTTCCTGTACGTCGCCGTGATCCTGCTGCTGGCGGCCACCCTGAGCCCGCTCGGCTCGACCATCAACGGCCAGCACTCCTGGATCCAGCTCGGCGGCGGCTTCTCCGTCCAGCCGGCCGAGTTCGCCAAGCTGGCGATCGTGCTGGCGATGGCCGTGGTGCTGGCGGACCAGGTGGACGCGGGGGAGCGGGAGTTCCCCTCGCACCGGGCGGTGTTCCGCGCACTGGTCTGGGCGACGGTGCCGATGGCGGTCGTGATGCTGATGCCGGACGCCGGCTCGGTGATGGTGATGGCCGTCATCGTGCTGGGCATCCTGCTGGCCTCCGGCGCCGCCAACCGGTGGGTCTTCGGGCTGATCCTGGCCGGGGTGGCCGGCTGCGTCGCGATCTGGAAGCTCGGCGTGCTGAGCAAGTACCAGATCGACCGCTTCGCCGCCTTCGCCAACCCGGCCCTCGACCCGTCCGGCGTGGGCTACAACACCGCGCAGGCCCGGATCGCGATCGGCTCGGGCGGGCTGACCGGCAAGGGGCTGTTCCACGGGACGCAGACCACCGGGCAGTTCGTGCCGGAGCAGCAGACCGACTTCGTCTTCACCGTGGCCGGCGAGGAGCTGGGCTTCCTCGGGGCGATGGCGATAATCGTGCTGCTCGGGGTGGTGCTCTGGCGGGCCTGCCGGATCGCCCGGCACGCGACCGACCTGTACGGCACCATCGTGGCGGCCGGGGTGGTCGCCTGGTTCGCCTTCCAGGGCTTCGAGAACATCGGGATGTGCCTGGGCATCATGCCGGTGGCCGGCATCCCGCTGCCGTTCGTCTCCTACGGCGGGTCGTCGATGTTCGCGACCTGGGTGGCGATCGGGCTGCTGCAGGCGGTGCAGAGCCAGCGGCCGATAGCGGCCTGAGCACGTCCTGAGCACGTCCTGAGCACGACCTCACCACGGCCGGCCGCGGCCGGGCGCCCGACGGGCGGGCCGGACTGGGGGCGGAGCGGGAGACCTGAGCACGACCACCGGCGGGGCCGGTCCGGGACACCCCCGGGCCGGCCCCGCCGGCGTTCCCGGCCGGGCCGCTACGGCAGCAGGCAGTCGGCGGCGGCCAGCACCACCCGGGTCTGGTGCGCCACCTGCGTCTCCACCGGCACCCAGCGGGCGCCGAGCCGCTGCAGGCCGTCCAGGCCCGCCGCCACGATCGCCCGGGCCTGCTCCCGGCCGGCCTCCACCGCCGGGCCGCCGGTGTCCGCGAGCAGCCGCAGCAGGATCGACGCCACCCGCAGCGGTATCCGCTCCGCGACGATCCGGGCGGCGGTCACCCGGGACACCGACAACGGCCGGCCGCACCAGTCCGCCAGCCACTCGTCCGCCAGCCGCGGGCAGACCCCCAGGCTGAACTCGGCGGTGCGCAGCAGCGACCCGCCGACCGCGCGCCGCGCGTGCGGCGGGACCAGCGGCAGCAGCGCGGACAGCCGCCCGGTGCGCTCCCGCAGCGTGGCGGCCGCAGCCGCCACGGCCGGCCCGACGTCCGGGTGCCGGCCGCCGTCGCCGACCGCGTCGACCGCCCACATCGGCACCTCCAGCACGGCCGTCACCCCGCCGTGCCGCCCGGCGTAGGACCAGGTGGACAGCTCCGGCCGGTCCGGCAGCGCCTGCACCCCGGCCACCCCCGGCGCCGGCATCAGATACGTCCCGGGAGCCGGGCTGGCCCAGCCCAGCGCGTCGTACGAGTCGACGTCCAGCGGGATGCCGCCGCGCGCCACCGAACGGGTCAGCCGCTCCGCCAGGCCCGGAACCGGCCGGGTCAGCTGCACGAACGCGCCGCCGAAGTCCACCCCGTGCAGCGAGCACTGCAGGACCGGGCGCAGCTCGTCGATCAGCCCGGTCAGCACCAGGCTCTCCGGCATCGGCGCGCGGCCCGCGTCGGCGGCCGGCAACAGCTCCGGCTGTTCCTCGAAGGCGGGCCGGTAGAAGTGCTCGTAGTGCCGCACGGCGGTGAGCGGGCCGTCCAGCCAGCCCTGGTTCAGCGCCGCGCCGTCCGGGTCCAGGCAGAGCAGGACGTGCCAGGAGACGCCCGGCCGCGGCGGCCGGTCCAGCACCTTCCCGGCGAGCCGCAGCGCGGTCGCGACACCGACCGGCTCGTTCGGGTGCGGGCCGCCGACCACCAGCACGGCGCGTTCGCCGGCGTCCACGGAGAGCAGCAGCATCGGGCGGCCGCCCCGGGAACGGCCCGCCTCGCGCAGTCGGCAGCGGTCCGGGTGGAGCCGGGCCAGCCGGCCCGCGACGGCCTCGGCGCGGGCCACCGTCGGGTAGCGGGCCGGGCGGCCCTCCGGGGGCGTGCAGCGGGGCACCCGACGGCCGGTGTCGGTCATGCCGGGAGGCCGGAGTCGGTGCCGACATGCATGGTCAACTTCCTTGTCCCGATGGCTGCAGGGCCTCCCGGCGGAGCCCTGCCAGTACCGCACGGGCCGTCCGGGACTGTCAACAGCCGGTGAGCAGCGAGTGAGCACCGCCCGGGCGGCGCCCGCACCGGCTCCGCCGCCCGGCCGGACGCCCACCGGATTCGGCTACCCTTGAGGGTCACCCCCTCCGGACGTCGCCCACCACCCCGACCGGGGTCCGCTGCGCGCGACACCTCTCAACGTCGTAAGGGTTCCTAGTACATGACTGTCGAATCGGTCTTCCCACGCCTGGAGGCCCTCCTCCCGCACGTCCAGAAGCCGATCCAGTACGTCGGCGGCGAGCTGAACTCGACCGTCAAGGACTGGGACGCCTGCGACGTCCGCTGGGCGCTGATGTACCCGGACGCCTACGAGGTGGGCCTGCCCAACCAGGGCGTCATGATCCTCTACGAGGTGCTCAACGAGCGCGAGGGCGTGCTCGCCGAGCGGACCTACAGCGTCTGGCCGGACCTCGAGGCGCTGATGCGCGAGCACGGCGTCCCGCAGTTCACCGTGGACGCGCACCGCCCGGTGAAGGCCTTCGACGTGTTCGGCCTCTCCTTCTCCACCGAGCTCGGCTACACCAACATGCTGGCCGCGCTCGACCTCGCGGGCATCCCGCTGGAGGCGAAGGACCGCACCGACGACGACCCGATCGTGCTGGCCGGCGGCCACGCCGCGTTCAACCCCGAGCCGATCGCGGACTTCGTCGACTGCGCGGTGGTCGGCGACGGCGAGCAGGCCGTGCTGGACATCACCGAGCTCGTCCGCGGCTGGAAGGCCGAGGGCCGCCCGGGCGGGCGCGACGAGCTGCTGCTGCGCCTGGCCCGCACCGGCGGGGTGTACGTGCCCAAGTTCTACGACGTGGAGTACCTGGCCGACGGCCGGATCGGCCGCGTCGTGCCGAACGCCCCGGGCGTGCCGTGGCGGGTCTCCAAGCACACCGTCATGGACCTCGACGAGTGGCCCTACCCGAAGCAGCCGCTCGTCCCGCTCGCGGAGACCGTGCACGAGCGGATGTCCGTCGAGATCTTCCGCGGCTGCACCCGCGGCTGCCGCTTCTGCCAGGCCGGCATGATCACGCGCCCCGTGCGGGAGCGAAGCATCACCGGCATCGGCGAGATGGTCGAGCGCGGGCTGAAGGCCACCGGCTTCGAGGAGGTCGGCCTGCTGTCGCTGTCCAGCGCCGACCACACCGAGATCGGCGACATCGCCAAGGGCCTGGCCGACCGCTACACCGACGACAAGATCGGCCTGTCGCTGCCGTCCACCCGCGTCGACGCCTTCAACATCGACCTCGCCAACGAGCTGAGCCGCAACGGCCGCCGCTCGGGCCTCACCTTCGCCCCCGAGGGCGGCAGCGAGCGCATGCGCAAGGTGATCAACAAGATGGTGTCGGAGGAGGACCTGATCCGCACCGTCGCCACCGCCTACGGCAACGGCTGGCGCCAGGTGAAGCTGTACTTCATGTGCGGCCTGCCCACCGAGACCGACGAGGACGTGCTCCAGATCGGCGAGATGGCGAAGAACGTCATCCAGAAGGGCCGCGAGGTCACCGGCCAGAACGACATCCGCTGCACCGTCTCCATCGGCGGGTTCGTGCCCAAGCCGCACACCCCGTTCCAGTGGGCCCCGCAGCTGTCCGCCGAGGCCACCGACGAGCGCCTGGCCAAGCTGCGCGACTCCATCCGCGGCGACCGCAAGTACGGCAAGAACATCGGCTACCGCTACCACGACGGCAAGCCCGGCATCGTCGAGGGTCTGCTCTCCCGCGGTGACCGCCGGATCGGCGCGGTCATCCGCGCGGTGTACGACGACGGCGGCCGCTTCGACGGCTGGCGCGAGCACTTCTCCTACGACCGCTGGATGGCGTCCGCCGAGAAGGGCCTGGCCGGCACCGGCGTCGACGTCGACTGGTACACCACCCGCGAGCGCACCTACGAGGAGGTGCTGCCCTGGGACCACCTGGACAGCGGCCTCGACAAGGACTGGCTCTGGGAGGACTGGCAGGACGCCCTCGAAGAGGTCGAGGTCGACGACTGCCGCTGGACCCCGTGCTTCGACTGCGGCGTGTGCCCGCAGATGCAGACCGAGATCCAGATCGGCCCCACCGGCAAGAAGCTGCTGCCGCTGACGGTCGTCAAGTAGGACACCGCCGCCGACCCCCGGCCGGGACGCCCCGGCCGGGGGTCGGTGCGTCCCGGCTGACCAGGGGCGGAGCGAGGGGCCCGGCGGGGCGCGTACCCTTTGAGGTGACAGAGTCCGGGACGTGGCGGAAAGACGCCACCACGGACGGGGACAACTGACTAAGGACTGAGCGACCCTGGCACGCCGTACGCCCGACGGTCCGCCGCCCGCGCCGACGGTGCAGCGGATCCGTCTCCGCTACACCAAGCGCGGCCGGCTCCGCTTCACCAGCCACCGCGACTTCCAGCGCGCCTTCGAGCGCGCCCTGCGCCGCTCGGCCGTGCCGATGGCCTACTCGGCCGGGTTCACTCCGCACCCGAAGGTGTCGTACGCCAATGCCGCCCCGACCGGGGTGGCGAGCGAGGCGGAGTACCTGGAGATCGGTCTCGCCGCGGTCCGCGACCCGGAGGAGCTGCGTGCGCAGCTCGACGAGTCGCTGCCGAACGGCCTGGACGTCATCGACGCGGTCGAGGTCCGGACGCCGAACTTCGTGGAGCGCCTGGAGGCCTCCGAGTGGCAGGTCCGGCTGGACGGTGTCACCCGGGACGAGGCGGCCCGTGCGGTCGGCGCCTTCCTGGCCGAGGAGCGGGTCGAGGTCGAACGCCTCACCAAGAACGGCGTGCGGGTCTTCGACGCGCGCGGCGCGGTGTCGGCGCTGGAACTCCTCCCGTCCCAGGTCGACGGCGGTGCGGACACGGAAGGCGAAGGGGCCCGCGATGTTCGGACCGGCCGTCCCTGTGCGATACTGCGCCTGGTAGTACGACACGCCACACCCGCCGTACGACCCGACGACGTATTGTCCGGTCTCCGTGCGACGGCCGACCTGGCGCCGCCGGTCCCCGCAGAGGTGACCAGGCTGGCGCAGGGGCCGCTCGACGAGGAGACCGGCACGGTGACCGACCCGCTGGCGCTCGACCGCGCCGCGGCCCCGGCCGGCCCTGTGGCGGCCGGCGAGCCGCGCGCAACCGCGTCCGCCTAGCGGGCGGAGGCCGGGTCCAGTACCCACTGGACCCGCTGGTCCTCCAGGCCCCCGCGGCTCCCCAGGGGAGCGAGCGTCGTCGAAGCACAGGCCGGCCTCTTGCGGCCCGCCGACCCGGATGGTCGGTGGGCCCGAGGACCCCGTCCGGGAGCCACCCGGGGTTGGGGGACGGCGCAGCTTGGGAAAACCTCAGAAGACTGGTCAGACCAGAAGACTTTCGACACCCCGCCGAGCGCGGGGCGCCGAGCGAGACTACGAGCCCCTGTGCGGCCTCGCGTCCGCACGGTGGCACCGGGAAAGGGTCCGGCCCGGGCATCCGCGTGATGCCGGCCGGCCACCGGTGCCCTGCCGTGCCCGGATACGGAGCCCGGGGGCCTGACGGGAGATCCACCCGCATGCTCGATAACACCGATCCGCAGCAGTCTGCGGCAGCGGAACAGAACGAATCCACCGTGACCGGTGGCGAGGGCGCGTCCGCCGCGCCGCCGCGCCGCCGTCGCCGTGCGGTGTCCCGCCCGGCGGGCACCCCGCAGGGAGCGGCCGCCGAGGCCGCCGAGACGGTGATCCCGGCCGAGGCGCCGGCCACCGAGGCGCCCGCCGCCGCGCCGGCCGAGGCCGAGCCGGTCGCGGAGAAGCCCGTCCGGGCCCGCCGCACCCGCAAGCGTGCCGAGGCGCCCGCCGGGGCGCCGGAGGCCACCGCGATCGTCGTCACCGGTCCGGAGGCCGCCGAGGCTCCGGCTTCCGAGGCGCCCGCCGCCGCGCCGGCCGAGGCCGAGCCGGTCGCGGAGAAGCCCGTCCGGGCCCGCCGCACC